>NZ_JBSXON010000065.1:0-208270 GCF_056859475.1 Halopseudomonas sp. L-58 | reverse complement strand
TTGACATACTGCCGGCCGTCGCCATGCTGTTGCCCTTTCAGCTTTCAGCTTTCAGCTTTCAGCTTTCAGCTTTCAGCTTTCAGCTTTCAGCTTTCAGCTTTCAGCTTTCAGCTTTCAGCTTTCAGCTTTCAGCTTTCAGCTTTCAGCTTTCAGCGTAAGCTGTAGCCATTCGATTGTGACAAGGACATTTCATGCATCTCCACATTCTCGGCATCTGCGGTACGTTCATGGGGTCGCTGGCGTTGCTGGCACGCGAACTGGGCCATCAGGTCAGCGGCTCGGACGCCAACGTCTATCCGCCGATGAGTACCCAGCTCAGCGAACAGGGTATTGCCTTGCAGGAGGGGTACCGTCCCGAGCATCTGCAGCCGGCCCCGGACATGGTCATCGTCGGCAATGCCATGGCCCGCGGCAACCCGGCAGTGGAGTACATGCTGGATCAGGGCATGCCCTACATGTCCGGCCCCGAATGGCTGGCGCGGCATGTGTTGCAGGATCGCTGGGTACTGGCGGTAGCCGGCACCCATGGCAAAACCTCGACCTCCAGTCTGCTGGCCTGGCTGCTGGAAGACGCCGGCATGTCGCCCGGCTTTCTCATCGGCGGGGTGCCGCAGAACTTCGGGATTTCCGCGCGCCTGGGGGGCACGCCGTTCTTCGTCGTCGAGGCGGACGAGTACGACAGCGCCTTTTTCGACAAGCGCTCCAAGTTCGTGCACTACCGTCCACGCACGGCGGTGCTGAACAACCTTGAGTTTGATCACGCGGATATCTTCCCGGACCTGGCCGCCATCGAGCGGCAGTTCCACCATCTGGTGCGTACGGTTCCGGCTACCGGCTTGATCATTCATCCTGCCCAGGATGAGGCGTTGCAGCGCGTGATCAAGATGGGCTGCTGGACCCCGTGCCAGACCACGGGCGAGGGCGGCAACTGGCAGGCCCGGCTGCTGAGTGACGACGGCTCGCGCTTTGAAGTCTGGCTCGATGGGGAGCTGCAGGGCGTCGCCGAATGGCAGCAGACCGGCCAGCATAGCGTTGCCAACGCGCTATCGGCGCTTGCGGCCGCGCGTCACGTTGGCGTGACGCCGGCGCAGGGTATCGCTTCGCTTGGCGGGTTCCGCAATGCCAAGCGGCGCATGGAGAAGCTGGCCGAGATCAATGGCATCAGCGTCTACGATGACTTTGCCCATCACCCAACGGCGATTGCGACCACGCTGGCCGGTATTCGGGCGCAGATCGGTGACGCGCCGTTGATTGCGGTAATTGAACCGCGCTCCAATACCATGCGTCTGGGTAGTCACATGGCTGCGTTGCCGGCCAGCGTTTGTGATGCCTCGCAGGTGTTCTGGTATCAGCCGGCAGGGCTGGACTGGTCGCTTGAGAGTGTAGTTGCAGATAGCCCTGTACCGGCGCAGGTGGCCAGTGATCTGGATGCCATTGTCGAGCAGGTGGTCGCTGCGGCGACCCCGCAAACACGGGTAGTGGTGATGAGTAACGGTGGCTTTGGTGGTATTCATCAGCGCCTGATTCAGGCCCTGGAGGCGCGCCATGGTTGAGCGAGTTACGCTGGCGGTAACCGGTGCCTCGGGCGTGCAGTATGCGATGCGGCTGCTTGGCTGCCTGGTCGAGGCCGGGGTAGAAGTGTCGTTTCTGATTTCGCAGGCAGCGCAGCTGGTCGCGGCAACGGAAACCGAGTGGCGGTTGCCGCCCAAGCCGCAGGCACTGGAGCAATACCTGACCGCGCAGTTCAAGGCGGCCGAAGGGCAGATCCGGGTGTATGGCAAGCAGGACTGGATGGCGCCGGTGGCTTCGGGCAGCGGCGCGCCAGCGGCGATGGTGGTGTGTCCCTGTTCGACCGGCACGCTGTCGGCGATTGCAACCGGAGCCAGCAACAACCTGATCGAGCGGGCGGCGGATGTGGCGCTGAAGGAGCGGCGCAAACTGATTCTGGTGCCACGCGAGACGCCGTTCTCCAGCATTCATCTGGAAAACATGCTCAAGCTCAGTCAGATGGGGGCGGTCATCATGCCGGCCAGTCCCGGCTTTTATCACAAGCCGCAGTCGATTGATGATCTGATCGATTTTGTGGTGGCGCGGATTCTGGGGCAGTTGGGGATGGAGCAGGCACTTATCCCGCGCTGGGGAGAGTAGCCCGCGACCCGCGACCCAGCTGCCGTGGGTCGCGGGTTGCAGCACTTGTCTGAATCAGACGAAGTACAGCGACAGGCCTTCGGAGATGAACGCGGGCTTGTCGACGCCTTCAATTTCCAGCGTGTTGCGGGCTTTCATCAGCCACTGTCCCGGGTTCTTCTCAGTCACGTCGAGGATGGTGGTGTGCAGACGAACCCGCGAACCCACGCGCACCGGCTGGATGAAGCGCAGGCTGTCCATACCGTAGTTGACGGCCATTTTCAGGCCTTCCGGGCGCGGCATCAGGCCGGCTGACAGGGCCGGCAGCAGCGACAGCGACAGGAAGCCGTGGGCGATGGTGCCGCCAAACGGGGTCTGCTTGGCCTTTTCTTCGTCAATGTGGATGAACTGGTGGTCGCCAGTGCACTCGGCGAACTGGTTGACGCGCTCCTGGTCGATCTGCAGCCAGTCAGAATGGCCCATATCCTTGCCGATCAGGGACGTAAGTTCAGAAACGGGAATGGCTTTCATCGTGCTCTCCGTGACTCTTATTGTGAGGGTGTGCGTGCCCGCGGCATTGTTGCTACCCTGCCGCAGGAAAATAATGTTCGCAGGCATGGTTGCAAGTGGGGCGGGCGGCGGTCAATGCAAGCCGGGCTTCCATAGGTTTGCTGAATGATTCGACCACCTGTCGGCAGGCTATGTCGTGTCGCAGTTGATGGCAAGGGGGATGTTGTGAGCGAGCAGGTCGCGCTTTTTCCGCTGAAGACCGTGTTGATGCCGGGCTGTTATCTGGATTTGCAGATATTTGAAGCGCGCTATCTCGATATGGTCAGCCGCTGCTTTCGTCAGCAGCAGGGTTTCGTTGTGGTCGGGCTTGAGGAAGGTTCTGAGGTGGGTTCGAGCAACCTGCGTTTCAGCGCCATTGGCTGCGAGGCGCGGATTATTGACTGGCAGCAGCGCGACAACGGCCTGTTGGGGATTCGTGTCGAGGGGCACCGCCGGGCTCGGCTTGCGCAGGTCGAGGTGGCCGCCGATGGCTTGGTATGTGCTGAAGCACAGTGGTTGCCGGAGGTCCTCGATGCGCCGCTGGAGGCCGAGCACGACGAGTTGCTGGCGTTGCATGCGGCTTTGCTGGAACACCCGCTGGTCAGCAATCTGCAGATGCCGGCGGTTGCCGGGAGTCAGCAGGCGCTGGCCTGGCAGCTGGGCTATCTGCTGCCGCTCAGCATGGAACAGAAGACCTCGTTGCTGGCAATGACGCCGCCATTGGAGCGGCTTGATCAGATTGGTGACTGGCTGGCGCAAATGCAGGCATAAAGGCTACGGCGCCGTCAGCAGCAACCAGCATGCGATCAGATAAGGCCAGGATGCGACCAGCAGTCTTGCCAGGGGCGGCATTGGTGCCAGCGGGCTGGCGCGCTGGACCAGCCAGCTGGACAGCAGCACTGCACTGCTGGCGCACAGCAGGCTGCTCAGCAGCGCCATCGGATCGGCAACCTGTTGCAGCAGCAGGTTGCTGTCGAGCAGCGCCAGCAGTGGCAACGGATAGAGTAACCAGCTGACCCGGGTCCAGAATCCCTGCCCCCGGTTGCAAAGCACGATGCTGACTCCCAGCATGGCCGTGATCAGGGCGGCAATGCTGCTGGCCGTGGACAGCTCGGCCAGCCAGCTCAGAGCAAGGGTCAGCGTCAGGGCGAGCAGAAGCAGCCAGCACGCGCCCCATTGCCGGGCCAGCAGCAGGCTCAGGGGGATCGGCAGGGCCAGCAGCAGCACCTCCGGCTGTGGCCGGGCAAGCGCTGGCAGGCCAGGCAGCTGCAGGTGCTCCCGGCTGGCAACCAGAGTGGCGCTGAATACATCCAGTGTGTGCTGCTGCAGGATCAGCACCAGCAGTGCCAGCAGGCACAGGCCGGCAGCTGCCAGCGGGCTCCAGCGGCGCTGCCAGCGCAACAGGTAAAGGCTACCGCCCAGCACAATCGCGGCGCCGGCGGCCAGGTTCAGCGCCTGGCCCCAGAACAGTGGGGGGACGGCCCAGCTTGCTGCCTGCCCTGCGGTGTAGCCGGGAATAAGGTAAGCAGGCGCCCAGGCCAGAGCCGAAAGAACGTTGATGGCGATAAAGCGCCAGGCAGGCATGTCGAACATGCCGGCGATCATCGGGATGATCGGGCGCAGCGGGCCGATAAAGCGGCCAAGTACCACGCTTAGCCAGCCGTAGCGGCGGAAAAAGCGTTCCCCCTGGTCAATCCACTGCGGATTGCGCCGGAACAGCGGGAGGCGGCGAATGTCCTGATGAAACCAGCGGCCCAGGGCAAAGCTGAGCAAGTCGCCCAGCACGGCTCCGGCAAAGGCCCAGATGACGGCCTCGGTCAGTGATACGCCGGCGCCCGCTGCCAGTGCGGAAATGGCGAACAGCAGGAAGACGCCAGGCACCACCAGTCCGGCTACCGCCAGCGATTCGGTGAGCGAGACCAGGAAAATGGCAATGCCGAGCCACTGCTGGTGGCTTGCCAGCCAGTCCGTGAGGGAACTCAGCATGTCACATCCCCTGTGCTCGCGCTGGCGCTGGCCAGAGCCTGTGCATGATCCATTGTCCGATAGTCGCGGCCGGGCAGTCGGCTGCGCCCCAGCGGGTTGCGGGTGCAGTGCGGGGCATAGGCAGCGTCTACCCAGCGATACGGCAGATGTTCATCGCGGCCGCTCGGAATGCCGAGGCGAGGAGCCTGAATCACCTGCTCGGGGCGGTAGCCGTCATCTTCAATCAGCAGCCAGTCTGCATCGAACCTGCGGGCGTTCCATTCCGGTACCCGAATGGCCAGCGAGCGGCACAGCAGCGTCTGTCCGGCGCACAGGCGCTCGGGACGGCGTGGCTGGCCATTGCGCTGCGGGTTGAGGTGTTGCATGCGCGTGAGGCTGCTTGGCGGGCTGATGGCATCGATGACCGGATGCGCTGATTTGAGCAGTACGCCACAGCCTTCGCCCAGCGCGCTGCAATTCATCGAGTCGCCGCCACGGGCGTAGTACATGTAAATGGTGCCAGGGTCCATGAACAGGGCGCGCCTGGCCTGGGTGAACCCCAGCGAAGCGTGACTGCCGCGCTCCTCCAGCAGGTAGGCCTCGGTCTCGATGATGCGGGCGGCCAGCCACTGGTCGCCGAGCCGTCGGCGAATGACCTTGCCCAACAGCGCAACCGCCAGTTCGCGTGCGTCGCGCTGAAAGAACCGCTCTGGCAACGGGGTCGGAGAGGGACGGTTGGTACGGGTATCGGGCATGGGATCATGGTAGCAGGGGTTGCATGACACATTGAATTGCACAGCGACCGCAGGCGGCGCTGTCAAGCCAATGGCGAGCCCGCTATAATGCCGCATTTGGCCAGACAGGGGCAGGTGACAGCATGAGCGTTGAACAGGTAGCGGTATACATGACCGAGCTGGGGCAGAAGGCCCGCAAGGCCTCGCGAGTGATTGCCCGCACCCCGACCGCCGTCAAGAATGCTGCCCTGCTGGCTACCGCCGAGGCGATTGAAGCGGCCGCCGAGCGTCTGGTTGCAGCCAATGAGCTGGACCTGCAGGCCGGCCGCGACAACGGCCTTGATGAGGCGATGCTCGACCGTCTGGCGCTCACGCCGGCCCGTCTGGCCGCTATGGTCGAAGGCTTGCGCCAGGTGGCGGCACTTCCCGACCCGGTGGGCGCCATTCGCGACATGAAGTTTCTGCCTTCGGGCATCCAGGTTGGCAAGATGCGCGTGCCGCTCGGTGTGATCGGCATCATCTATGAGTCGCGTCCGAACGTGACCGTCGAGGCTGCCAGTCTGTGCCTCAAGTCCGGCAATGCCTGCATTCTGCGTGGTGGTTCCGAGTCCATCCATTCCAACCGAGCGATCGCCGAGTGCCTGCGTGAAGGGCTGGCGGCAGCGGGTTTGCCCAACGAGGTCGTGCAGGTGGTGGAAACCACCGATCGCGCCGCCGTGGGTGCGTTGATCACCATGCCCGAATACGTTGACGTGATCGTGCCGCGCGGCGGCAAGGGCCTGATCGAGCGCATCAGCAAGGACGCGCGTGTGCCGGTGATCAAGCATCTGGACGGCATCTGCCACGTCTATGTCGATGACCGCGCCGATTTCGACAAGGCCGAGGCTATCGTCATCAATGCCAAGACCCACCGCTATGGCGTTTGTAACGCGATGGAGACGCTGCTGGTTAACCAAGCCGTCGCCGAGCCGTTCCTCAAGCGTGTTGCCCCGCTCTATGCCGCCAAGGGCGTTGAGCTGCGCGGCTGTGCGGCGACCTGTGCGCTGCTGCCGGAGGTGGTCGCAGCGACCGAGGAGGACTGGTCGACCGAGTATCTGGCGCCGATTCTGTCGATCCGCATCGTTGCCGACATGGACGCCGCGATTGAGCACATCAACATCTACAGTTCGCAGCACACCGATGCGATGGTCTCGGAAGATTACACCCGTGCCCGTCGGTTCATTGCCGAAGTAGACTCCAGTTCGGTGATGATCAACGCCTCGACCCGCTTTGCCGATGGCTTCGAGTATGGTCTGGGTGCGGAGATCGGTATTTCCACCGACAAGATTCACGCTCGCGGTCCGGTTGGCCTGGAAGGGTTGACCAGCGAGAAGTACGTGGTGTTCGGTGACGGCCATATCCGTCAGTGAGCCGTTATTGATGCGCCGTGTCGGCCTGCTTGGCGGCACCTTTGATCCGGTGCATTTCGGGCATTTGCGCAGTGCGGTTGAAGTGTGCGAGCAGCTGCAGCTGGATGAGCTGAGGCTGATCCCAAGTGCGCGTCCACCGCACCGCGGAATGCCGGGAGCCACAGCGGCACAGCGGTTGCGGATGGTGGAGCTGGCGCTGGGGCAGGGTGGCGGCCTGCAGGTGGATGATCGGGAGCTGCAGCGGGAACGCCCGTCCTATACGGTAGAAACACTGGAATCGCTGCGCCAGGAACTGGGATCGGACGTGGCTCTGTTCATGGTGCTGGGCTGGGATGCCTTCTGCGGGCTGCCGAGTTGGCACCGCTGGGAGTCGCTGCTGGAGTTGGCCAATCTGGTCGTCCTGCAGCGCCCCGATTACGACCTGGAAGTACCGGAAGTGCTCAAGGACCTGCTGGCCGCGCGTAGCGTAGACCAGCCAGAGCGCAGCCACGGGCAGATCATCTGCCTGTCGCAGACTCCGCTGGCAATCTCGGCTACCCATATTCGCACGCTGGTAGGCAAAGGCGCGTCACCGCGCTTTCTGTTGCCGGATGCGGTGCTTGACTATATTGAAAACGAAGGGCTGTATCGGCCCTCTATTGAGGATTGAAAATCTACATGCAGATTGAAGAACTGGTTCAGTTGGTGGTCGACGCGCTCGAAGAGCTGAAGGCCAAGGACATCGTAAAGATCGATGTGCGCGAACACACCAGCGTTACCGACTACATGATTATCGCCAGCGGTAGCTCCAACCGTCAGGTCAAGGCGCTGGCTGATAACGTGGTCGAAAAAGCCAAGGATGCCGGCCGTCAGCCGATGGGCGTGGAAGGTAAGGAGTCCGGTGAGTGGGTGCTGGTCGACCTGGCCGATGTGGTCGTGCATATCATGCAGCCGGCTACCCGTGAGTTCTACGACCTGGAACGCCTCTGGCAGAGCGCCGAGTCACGTCGAGCCCAGCACCAGCCGACGGAGTAAGCGACCTTGCGCATTCGCCTGATCAGCGTGGCCTCACGCATGCCGCGCTGGGTCGAGGACGGCTATCAGGAGTACGCCAAGCGCATGCCGCCTGACTTGCCTCTGGAGCTGGTCGAGATCCCGTTGACGACCCGCGGCAAGAATGCCGACGTGGCGCGTCTGATGCGCCGTGAGGGCGAGCAGATGCTGGCTGCAGTGCAACCGGGGGAACGGATCGTGACTCTGGAGGTCAATGGTCGCGCCTGGTCTACCGAAACGCTGGCCGAGCAGTTGGAAAGCTGGCGGCTGGATGCGCGCAATGTGAACCTCATGGTGGGCGGCCCCGAGGGGCTGGCCGAGGAGGTTGCGGCGCGCAGCGATCAGCGCTGGTCGTTGTCGCCGCTGACGTTGCCGCATCCGTTGGTGCGTATCCTGCTGGCGGAGCAGCTGTACCGGGCCTGGACCATTCTCAATCGTCATCCCTATCACAAGTGATTCATGGCCAAGCCGATTCACCTGAAAGATCATAACCATGATGCCCGTATCGTCCAGCGTCGCCTGATTCTGGCTGCGGTGTTCATTCTGGGGCTGGTTGGCGCGCTGGTTGCGCGCATGTATTACCTGCAGGTGACCCAGTACGAGTATCACTCGACGCTGTCCGAGAACAACCGGGTCCATGTTCAGCCCATTCCGCCGACTCGCGGTCGTATCTACGACCGTAACGGGGTGGTGCTGGCGGAGAATCGGCCCAGCTTCAGCCTGACTATTACCCGTGACCGGGTTGAGGATCTGCCGGCCACCTTCGAGCTGCTCAAGTCCCTGCTCGAACTCAGCGAGGAGGACGCAGCGCAGGCAGAGCGCCGGCTGTCGCAGGCTCGTCGCCCGTTCGAGTCGGTGCCGGTGATGTTCGAGCTGACCCAGGAACAGATTGCGCGTATTGCGATCAACCAGTTCCGCCTGCCCGGTGTCGACGTTCAGGCGAGCTTCGTGCGCTATTACCCCTTCGCCGATCACTTTGCCCATGCTCTTGGTTATGTTGGCCGCATCAACGAGCAGGAGCTCAAGTCAATTGATCCGGTCGCCTATGCCGGCACCCACTACATCGGCAAAACCGGTATCGAACGGTATTACGAGCAGCTGCTGCACGGCACCGTCGGCTATGAGGAGGTGGAAACCAATGCGCGCGGCCGCGTGCTGCGGGTGCTCAATCGTACCGACCCGATTCCCGGCCGCGATCTGACCCTGGAGCTGGACGTCAAGCTTCAGCAGGTGGCAGAGGAGGCGCTGGGTGATCGCCGCGGCGCGGTAGTGGCTATCGATCCTGCCACCGGCGGTGTGCTGGCCTTTGTCAGCAAGCCCGGTTTTGACCCCAATCTGTTCGTGACCGGCATCAGCTATGCCGATTACGGCGCCTTGCGTGATTCGCTCGACCAGCCGCTGTTCAACCGGGTGCTGCGGGGTCAGTATCCGCCAGGCTCGACGATCAAGCCGATTGTTGCGCTGGCGGGTCTGGATGCGGGTGTGGTAACCCGTACCAGTCGGGTCTATGACCCTGGCTTTTATCAACTGCCCAATGTCAGCCACAAATACCGCAACTGGAATCGCTCAGGGGACGGCTGGGTTGATATGTCCTATGCCATTGCCCGTTCCAACGATACCTACTTTTACGATCTGGCCAACAAGCTGGGCATTGATCGGATGCACGATTTCATGAGTCAGTTCGGGATCGGTCAGCGTGTATCGATCGACATGTACGAAGAGGCTGCCGGGCTCATGCCGTCCAGTAGCTGGAAACGCACCAAGTACCGCCAGCCCTGGTATCCGGGGGAAACCCTGATTGCCGGCATTGGCCAAGGGTACATGCTGGCTACTCCGCTGCAGCTGGCCCAGTCCACTGCATTGATTGCCAGTCGCGGTGTCTGGCACCGCCCGCGGCTGTTGAAGAACGCCGAAGGCGTGCTGCCGGACGAATCCGAGACCCCGCCGAATATTCAGCTGCGCAACCCCGCAGACTGGGATTTCATTACCCAGGCCATGCAGGATGTCATGCAGTCGCCCCATGGAACTGCGAGGGCTGCAGCCGCAGGCGCGACCTACAACATGGCAGGCAAGAGCGGTACTGCTCAGGTGGTTGCGATTGCCCAGGGTGAGCGGTACGACTCCGCGGCGCTGCGCGAGCGGCATCGCGACCATGCCCTGTTTGTCGGTTTTGCACCGACCGAAAACCCCATGATCGCGGTTGCTGCCCTGGTCGAGAACGGTGAGGGCGGCGGCCGGGTTGCCGGTCCTGTGGTGAGGGCTGTGTTTGACGCCTGGGTATTGCCGCGCCTTGAGGCCGAGCAGCAGCAGGGGCACGCCGAATCTCAGGAGAATGGACAATGAAGTCGATTCCGGTATCCAGTCATGGTCTTCGGCGGCGCGAGTCGATCTGGATGCGCATTCACGTCGATCCCTGGCTGTTGCTGCTTATTCTTGCGCTGGCAACGGTGGATGCCTTTGTTCTCTATTCGGCCAGTGGCAAGAGCCTGCCGATGGTAGTGCGACAGATGGCGTACTTCGCGGTAGGTATCTCGGCGATGATCGTAGTGGCGCAGTTCCAGCCGCGTTTTATGCAGCGTTGGGTGCCGGTTGCCTACATTGGCGGTGCGCTGCTGTTGCTGGCCGTACTGCTGGTGGGCACCGAGGCAAAGGGCGCGCAGCGCTGGTTGACGATTCCCGGGGTGACACGTTTCCAACCGTCGGAAATCATGAAGCTGGTCATGCCGATGAGCGTCGCCTGGTACCTAGGACGGCGTAATCTGCCGCCGAGCTTCAAGCAGGTGGTGGTCACCCTGACGATCATATTTGTGCCGACCTTGCTGATTCTCAAGCAGCCTGATCTCGGTACCTCTTTGCTTATTGCCGCATCCGGCATTTTTGCGCTGTTGCTGGCCGGCCTGCGCTGGCGCTACATCATCGGCGCCCTGCTGGCGCTGGCTCCGGCGGCGGCCGGTATGTGGTACTTCGTCATGCATGGCTACCAGAAGCAGCGCGTGCTGACCTTCCTCAACCCGGAGAGTGATCCGCTGGGTTCCGGCTGGAACATCATCCAGTCCAAGGCGGCCATTGGCTCGGGCGGGGTGTTCGGCAAAGGCTGGCTGCAGGGCACCCAGTCTCATCTCGATTTTCTGCCAGAAGGGCATACCGATTTCATCATCGCGGTACTGGCCGAGGAGTTCGGCATGGTGGGTGTCTGCCTGCTGCTGGGGGTCTATCTGCTGGTTATCGCCCGTGGCATGGTGATCACGTTGCAAGCCCAGGATGCTTTCTGCAAACTGCTGGCGGGCAGTATTACGTTGACCTTTTTCGTATATGTCTTCGTCAACATCGGCATGGTCAGCGGCCTGCTGCCGGTGGTGGGGGTGCCGCTGCCGTTTATCAGCTACGGGGGAACCTCGCTGGTGACCCTGTTACTCGGATTCGGAATCCTCATGTCGATCCAGACGCACAAGAAATGGATGGCACAAAATTGATCGTATCTTCGTTTTTCCGGCGTGCCCGTATGGGCGCGGCGTTGCGTACCTGCTCCACGGCGCTGGCTGCCGCGCTGCTTGCCACTGGCGCTGCCGCCTTGCAGGCGGGGGACTATGGCCCTGATCATCCGGGGGTACCGGATTTTGTGCGGCAGATGCAGAGTGAGCACGGCTTCAGTGCCGAGCACGTGCAGGCACTGCTGGATCAGGCGGTGCACCAGGACAACATCATCAAGGCGATCTCGCGTCCGGCCGAGCGGGTCAAACCCTGGCATGAGTACCGCGCTATCTTCATTACCGATCAGCGCATCGAGCGCGGGCTGGCGTTCTGGGCAGAACATGCCGATACGCTCGCGCGGGCCGAGCGGGAGTACGGTGTAGAGCCGGAGGTGATTCTGGCTATCATCGGCGTCGAGACCTTCTACGGCCGCAACATGGGCTCGTATCGCGTCCTCGATGCGCTCGCGACCCTGGGGTTCGACTACCCGCCGCGTGCCGACTTTTTCCGCAAGCAGTTGATGAGCTACATGGTGCTGACCCGTGAGCAGCAGATCGACCCGCTGACCCTCAAGGGGTCGTACGCGGGTGCGATGGGTTTCGGCCAGTTCATCCCATCCAGCTACCAGGCCTATGCCGTCGACTTTGATGGCGACGGCAAGGTTGATATCTGGAACAACCCGGTTGATGCGATCGGCAGTGTTGCCAACTATTTCCACCAGCACGGCTGGACACACGGCGCCCGGGTCGCCATCGAGGCACAGGTCAGCGGCGACCGCTACCGGGACGGGTTGACCGAGCCCAAGGGCCTGGAAGCGCGGCAGAGTGTTGGCGAACTCAAGGCACTGGGCTGGACACCGCAGGCCACCCTGGCAGACGATGAGCAGGTCATGGCTTTCGAGTTCGACGCCGGGGAACGAATGCGGTACTGGGTGGGTCTGAACAACCTGTACGTCATCACCCGCTACAATCGCAGCGTCATGTATGCCATGGTGGTACATCAACTCGCAGACCTGTTACGTGAGGCCAGGCCCGAATGATGCCGAATGTCCTGTCATCCATGCGTTATGTGCTGCTCGGCGCTCTGGCCGCGCTCGCTGCCTGCTCATCCAATCCGCAGAGCGGACCCTCGACCAGCCCTGGCGCCGCTGCGGGCGCGCCGGCCGACAGCCGGCCGCTGCGTGACGGGCCACCCAGCTATATGCAGGATGTATCGCTGATTCCGGATGCGGTGCCGACGCCGCACACCGGGGCATTCAAGGCGTCGCCCTACACGGTCCTTGGCCAGCGTTACCATCCGATGCAGGATGGCCGCAGCTATCGGGAGGAGGGCACAGCGTCCTGGTACGGCACCAAGTTCCACGGTCAGCACACCGCCAATGGCGAGGTATACGATCTGTATGGGATGTCTGCCGCACACAAGACCTTGCCGTTGCCGACCTACGTTCAGGTCACCAACCTTGATAATCAGCGTAAGGTGATTGTCCGGGTCAATGACCGTGGGCCCTTCTATTCGGACCGGATTATCGACCTGTCCTTCGCCGCAGCAAAAAAACTGGGGTTTGCTGATCAGGGGACGGCCAGGGTGCGGGTCGAAGGCATTGATCCGGTGGCCTGGCAGCAACAGAACAACCCTGACTATCTGGTGACCCGAGAGGCCGTTGCCGCGGCACCGGTCATGGCCGCGCTGCCGCCAGAGCCGGTCGAGAACGTGCAGGCCGGGGGGTATTATCTTCAGGTTGGTGCATTTTCATCCGATCAGGCCGCACAGGCGCTGCGTCAGCGCGTGATGGGCCTGGTTGGCAACAATGTCCGGGTGAGCCCGGTACAGATTGATTCCCGTACCCTGCATCGTGTCAGGGTGGGGCCGCTGAATACTCAGGACGAGGCTCGACGGATGATGGAAACCCTGCGCGTAGCCAACCTGGGGACGCCTGCATTGGTCACTTCCAACTGATTTTAGTACCCGCGTAAACGCAACCCACCATTGATTGTGAGCACCATGTTGAAAAAACTGATTTCGACCCTGCTGATTACCTCCGTCGCGGCTCTGACGCTGACCGCTCAGGCACAGACGCCGGCCCGCCCGACCCTGAATGCGCCGTCGGCGGCTGCGCCGATCGTGCCGACTGCGCCGGAGCTGGCAGCGACCAGCTATCTGCTGATTGATGCCAACAGTGGCGCCGTGCTGGTGGAGCATAATGCCGATACTCCCCTGCCGCCGGCCAGCCTGACCAAGATGATGACCAGCTATATCGTCAGTCAGGAAATCAAGCGCGGCCAGATCGGCGAGAATGATCCGGTGCTGGTCAGCGAGAAGGCCTGGCGCATGGGTGGTTCGAAAATGTTCATCCGCGTCGGTACCGAGGTATCGGTAATCGACCTGCTGCGCGGCGTCATTATCCAGTCCGGCAACGATGCCAGTATCGCTTTGGCCGAGCACGTTGCCGGCAGCGAGGATGCCTTTGCCGACCTGATGAATGCGCAAGCGCAGCGGCTTGGCATGACCAACACGCACTTCGTCAACGCGACCGGCTGGCCGGCCGAGGATCACTATGCCTCGGCCCGTGATCTGGCGATTCTTGCGCAGGCGATCATTCGGGATGATCCGAAATCCCACTATGCGATCTACGGCGAGAAGGAGTTCGTCTGGAACGATATCCGTCAGCCCAACCGCAACCTGATGCTCTGGCGCGACAGTACGGTGGATGGCCTGAAGACCGGTCACACCGACGAGGCGGGTTTCTGTCTGGTAGCGTCGGCCAAGCGCGATGACATGCGTCTGATCTCGGTGGTGATGGGCACCACGAGCGAGGCGGCCCGGGCCGCAGAAACCCAGAAGTTGCTTACCTGGGGCTTCCGCTTCTTTGAAACCAAAACCTTCTATCAGCCGGGTCAGGTTCTGGCCGATGAACGGGTCTGGAAAGGCGCGCAGAGCTCCGTGCAGCTGGGGCTGCAGGACGGTCTGATGCTGACGCTGCCGAAGGGCCAGGCAGACAAGCTGGAGGCCAGCCTGAGCTTGAATAAGCCGCTCATTGCCCCCATTCAGGTGGGAGACGTGTTGGGTGAAGTCGAGGTGAAGCTCGGTGAAGAGGTTGTTCACAAGGCGCCTCTGGTTGCACTCACTGCGGTTGAAGAGGGCGGTTTGTTTGGTCGTCTGTGGGACAGTATTCGTCTGTTCTTCTACGGCCTGTTTGATTGAGGAGGCCGCATATGGCCGATGTAACCGAGCCTCAGGCTCCAAAAATCGAATTTCCCTGTCAGTACCCGATCAAGGTGATCGGGACTGCCGGTGACGACTTTGCCGAGGTGATCTGCGAGGTGGTGGAGAAACACGCCCCCGGTATCGATACCACCACGGTCGAGATCAGGGACAGCAAGAACGGTCGTTTTCTGTCACTGCGGGTGGTCATCACGGCCACTGGTCAGGAGCAGCTCGAAGCACTGCATCGTGACCTCAAGGCCACCGGTCGCGTGCATATGGTGCTTTGATGGCAGGTCCTTCCGGGCTGGTCATTCGCCGCCTAGGGCTGGTGGACTACCAGCCCACCCTTGATGCCATGCGCCGGCTAACCGAGGAGCGTGGCGCCGATACTCCCGACGAAATCTGGCTGCTGCAGCACCCCCGGGTATTTACCCAGGGGCAGGCGGGCAAGGCTGAACATGTGCTGGCGCCCGGTGATATTCCGGTCATCAAGGTCGAGCGTGGTGGGCAGGTGACCTATCATGGCCCGGGGCAGCTGGTGGCCTATCTGATGCTGGATCTGCGCCGCAAGAACCTGGGCGTGCGCGACCTTGTGACTGCCATGGAGCAGAGCCTTGTCGACGTGCTGGCGCTGCATGGCGTCGAGGCGGCGCCGCGTGCGGATGCGCCGGGTGTTTATGTTGGTGCAGACAAGATTGCCTCGCTGGGGCTGCGGGTACGCCGCGGCTGCTCGTTCCACGGGCTGGCACTGAATCTGGATATGGATCTGGAGCCGTTTCGGCGGATCAACCCGTGCGGCTACGCCGGTCTGCGCATGACCCAGCTGACTGAGCACGTCGAGGGGCCGGTGGATATGCTTCTGGTCGAGGAGCAGCTGGCAACGGCGCTACGCAAGCGCCTTGGATACTTCGCAGAGTAGAGTTGTTCGGGCGCGTCTGCGCCCGACTCGGTTTCAGCTCAGATTCAGGGTCGGAATCAGGCTGGCGTCGACTGCCTGGCCCGGCACTGGCGCAGGCGCGGCCAGGCCCAGGTTGTTCTTCTCGAATACCCTGTCGGCTCGGTAGCTGGAGCGCACCAGCGGGCCGGCGGCCACTTCCATAAAGCCCATCTCCAGACCGATCTCGCGATAGCGGTTGAACTCTTCAGGGCTGACCCAGCGTTGTACCGCCAAGTGATTGCGGGTCGGCTGCAGGTACTGGCCAAGGGTAACGATATCCACGCCGATTTCGCGCAGGTCCTTGAAGGTCTCCAGAATTTCGTCGTCGGTTTCACCCAGACCGACCATCAGGCTGGTCTTTGTCAGCACCTGCGGACGGTGCTTCTTGGCGTGGGCCAGCACGTCCAGGGTCTTGCGGTATCCGGCGCGCGGGTCGCGTACCTCGTGGGTCAGGCGTTCGACGGTTTCGACGTTCTGGGCGAAGACTTCCAGGCCTGAATCAACGACCGCTTCAATCGCGCTCAGCTCGCCGTCAAAGTCAGGCGTAAGGGCCTCGACGACCACCTGGGGCGTGCGTGCCTTGATCGCGCGCACGCAGGCGGCGTAATGGGCTGCGCCGCCGTCGTCCAGATCGTCCCGGTCGACCGAGGTCAGCACGATATAGCGCAGGGCCATCAGCTCGACGGATTTCGCGGTGTTCTCCGGTTCTTCCTTGTCCAGCCAGCCGTTCGGGTTGCCGGTGTCCACCGCGCAGAAACGGCAGGCGCGGGTGCAGACCGATCCCATGAGCATGATGGTGGCGGTGCCGTTGGACCAGCACTCGCCCATATTGGGGCAATGGGATTCCTGGCAGACCGTGCTCAGGCGATGTTCGCTGACATTACGTTTGACTGCCTCAAAACGGTCACCGCCCGGTGCCTTGACTCGCAACCACTTGGGCTTTGGCGAAAACACCTGGGGTTCAGTGTTGGCGCGACGTTTCTGGCCATCCTTGATGGCGGCAATGCCCTGGGCGTTGCGAAACTTTTCGCCGCTGGCAACGGACTTCTGCGGGGTGTCGGACATGATCGGCAGGGCTCCTGGTAGAGGCTCCGTAGGGTGCTGAAATAGGCACGGGTTGGCTTGTGGCCGTCGCAAATTCTACCACAGTGGCACAAGCGCGCGCAGCGCTGAGCTGCGCGCTGACGATCATGGCCGGCGCAGCGCCTCGAGCAGCTCGACCGAGGCGTAACCGTCGGCCGGCCAGCCCTGTTGCTGCTGGAAGCTGCGAATGGCGCGCCGGGTATTGGCGCCGATAATGCCGTCGATGCCGCCCGGCTCCAGGCTTTTCTCGGTCAGCAGGGTCTGCAGTTCGATGCGCTCACTGCGTGACAGTGGGCGGTCATCGGTCGGCCAGTCGGCGACGATCCGTCCGCCATCCTGAAACCGCTCGGACAGCAGGCCGATGGCCAGCGCATAACTCGACGAGTTGTTGTAGCGCATGATGGTGCTGAAGTTGTGCAGCAGCAGGAAGGCGGGGCCACGATGACCGGCGGGCAGCAGCAGCGCGGCGCGCTGGTCGGCCAGATTATCGGCAAGGCGCTGGCCTCCGGGGGTGGTGACGCCCAGCGCTTGCCATTCGGCAACGGTCTTCTTCACCGCCGGGTCGGCCTGGGCATAATCGAAGTTGGCTGGCAGCAGCACTTCCTGGCCCCAGGATTGGCCGGAGCGCCAGCCGGATTGCTGCAGGTAATGCGCAGCCGAGGCCAGGGCGTCGGCTGGTGAGTTCCATATATCACGTTTGCCATTGCCATCGAAATCCACTGCGTACTGGTTGTAGGTGGTGGGAATAAACTGGGTCTGCCCCATGGCACCTGCCCATGACCCAAGCATGCCTGCCGGTTCGATGTCGCGGTGCTGCAGGATATCCAGTGCTGCCAGTAACTGATCGTGGGCAAAGCGCGGGCGTCGGCCCTCGTGGGCCAGGGTGGCCAACGAGCGAATAACCGGGCGGTTTCCCATGTTCTGGCCGTAGTTGCTCTCCAGCCCCCAGATGGCGGCCAGAATGTGCCGGTCTACCCCGTAGCGCTGTTCGATGGCATTCAGCGTCTCGCGTTGGGCGGCCAGGCGACTGCGGCCGGTCGATACCCGCTGGCTGGACATGGCGCTGTCGAGGTAGGCCCACACTGGCCGGGAGAACTCGGGCTGGCTGCGGTCCGCCCTGATGACATCTTCATCCGGAGTGACGCCTGCGAAGGCGCGGTCAAAGAGTTCGGCGTCGATACCCTTGTCCAGTGCCTCCTGGCGAAAGCTGTCTCGCCATTGGGCGAATGTCTGCGGTTTGGGCGCTTGTGCCGGCACCGCTGCCGGCGCAACGGCTGCGGCGGGCGGCTGGGTCGGTGCCGCTTGCGCGAGCGCGGCGCTGGGTGCGTCTGCGCAGGCGGTGAGCCAGATAAGGCTGAACGAGGTGATCAGATGGAGGCGGGCCTTGCGGCTGAGGGGTGTTGGCATGCAGATTCTCTGGATTCTTGTCTGGGCTGTCGGGTGCTTTACAAGCCCCGTCCTTGAGCTTTTCGAGGTTTTCTTACTGGAAAGGTTCCGGCAGCAAAACCCGACAATGACAGGTGACGCGCGACTCGGCAAGGGCGGCAAATGGCCGTATGCCGGCATTTATGCTAGAGTTCGCGGCCTCTATTGACCCTGCTTCCTTGCCCGCGCGCCTTCGGCGATTTCGCGGGGCATGTGACATTGTGTTGCCGCATGTGAACAGGGGGCCCCGCACCCTGACGACGCTGCGGTGTCGTCTGCTGAATTGAAAACAGGTTTGCCTGCCCATGACTGTCATCGAAACCCTGCGCCGCGAATGGTTCTCCAACGTGCGCGGCGACCTGCTGTCCGGCCTGGTCGTTGCCCTGGCGCTGATCCCTGAGGCCATCGCCTTCTCCATCATCGCCGGAGTGGATCCCAAGGTTGGCCTGTATGCCTCTTTTTGTATTGCGGTGGTGATCGCATTTACCGGCGGTCGTCCCGGCATGATTTCGGCGGCAACCGGGGCGATGGCATTGCTGATGGTTACCCTGGTTCGCGAGCACGGCCTGGAGTACCTGCTGGCCGCTTCCGTGTTGTGCGGTGTGCTGCAGATCGGCGCCGGTTATCTGCGGCTCGGCTCGCTGATGCGCTTCGTTTCGCGCTCGGTGGTGACCGGGTTTGTCAACGCGCTGGCGATCCTGATTTTTATGGCCCAGCTGCCCGAGCTGACTGGCGTAACCTGGCACGTTTACGCCATGACTGCCGCCGGCCTGGGTATCATCTATCTGTTCCCCTTGCTGCCGGGCGTCGGCAAGGTTATTCCCTCGCCACTGGTGTGCATTCTGTTGCTGACCGCTGTATCGATCTATCTCGGGCTGGATATTCGCACTGTCAGTGATATGGGCGAGTTGCCCGATACCCTGCCGGTCTTCCTCTGGCCGGACGTGCCACTCAACCTCGATACGCTGATGATCATTCTGCCGTACTCTGTCGCGATGGCGGTGGTTGGGCTGCTTGAGTCGATGATGACTGCCACGATTGTCGACGATCTGACCGATACCAGCAGTGACAAGAACCGTGAGTGCAAGGGCCAGGGTGTAGCGAATATCGCATCGGGCCTGCTTGGCGGCATGGCGGGCTGCGCCATGATCGGTCAGTCGGTGATCAACGTGAAATCCGGTGGTCGCACCCGCCTGTCGTGCTTTGTGGCCGGCAGTGTGCTGCTGGTGCTGGTGGTGTTTGCCAGCGACTGGGTCGGGCAGATTCCCATGGCGGCGCTGGTGGCGGTGATGATCATGGTGTCGATCGGCACCTTCAGCTGGGATTCGATCCGCAACCTGCGTCACCATCCGTTGTCGACCAACCTGGTCATGCTGGCCACCGTATCAGTGGTGGTGGCGACCCATAACCTGGCCTATGGCGTGTTTGTCGGCGTGCTGCTGGCGGCAATGTTTTTCGCCAACAAGATTGGTCATTACCTGCATATCGGCAGCGTGCTGAGCGCCGATGGCGAAGAGCGTCGCTACGAGGTGGTGGGCCAGGTGTTTTTCAGTTCTGCGGACAAGTTTGCTGCGGGCTTTGATTTCAGGGAAGCGCTTGATAGGGTGGTGATTGACCTGAGTCGCGCCCACTTCTGGGATATCACCGCCGTGGGTGCTCTGGATAAGGTCGTCATCAAGTTCCGCCGGGAGGGTACAGCGGTTGAGGTCATCGGCCTGAATGAGGCCAGTGCCACGATTGTGGATCGGTTTGGCGTGCATGACAAACCTGATGCGGTAGACCACATCGGCGGTCACTGAAAGCAACGGAGAGCAGGATGAACGAACCACAGGTACTGGCCTGCATCGATGGCTCCGCATCCAGCGAGGCGGTCTGCGATTATGCCGCCTGGGCCAGCTTGCGCCTGTCCGCGCCGCTGACCTTGCTGCATGTATTGGAGCCTAACGTCGGCGCATCGCCTGCCGACCTGTCCGGCAGCATCGGACTGGGCAGTCGCGAGCATCTGCTGAGCGAGCTGGCGGAGCTGGACGAACGACGTGCACGCCTGCTGCGCGAACAGGGCAAGTTGATGCTCGATGCTGCGACAGCCCGGGTGCGCGCAGATGGAGTGGCAGAACCCGCTCTGCGGCAGCGCCACGGGCGCCTGGTCGACACCCTGCAGGAGCTGGAAAGCGATATCCGGCTGCTGGTGGTTGGGCGACAGGGTGAAGCCGGCGGCTCGGCAGCGAGCCAGGTTGGCAGTCAGCTGGAAAGCGTAATTCGCACCATGCATCGGCCGGTACTGGTCTCTACCGGCGTATTCCGCTCACCGCAGCGCGTGCTGGTGGCCTTCGATAACAGCCCAAGTGTTCGCAAGGGACTGGACCTGTTGTTACAGAGTCCCTTGTTGGCCGGTCTGGCGATGCACCTGCTAATGGTCGGTGCCGATACCGCTGACGCGCGGGAGGCTCTTGAGTTCGCCCGCTTGCAGCTGCAGCAGGCAGGCGTCACGGCAACGGCCGAGATCCGCGCTGGCGCAGAGGTGGACTCGGTGCTTTTGGCCTGTCAGCGCGAGCAGGCAATGGATCTGATCGTCATGGGTGCCTACGGCCATTCGCCCATTCGCCGGTTTCTGGTCGGCAGCACGACCACGTCCATGCTCCGCCATGCCGAGTGCCCGTTGCTGCTGCTGCGCTGACCGCCCCTGAATCAGAGCGCCAGACGCGCGCCCGAGGCCTCGACCAGAATCCGTGCCAGGCCATCCCAAGGTGAACCCGGTGCCTGGCCCTTGATCTGCTCGTCAACGGTTTGGGCATCGCCCAGCCAGCGTTCCCAGGCCATCGCCGGATGGCGTTGCAGTGCCGCGCGGAGCAAGGGTTTGCGCTTATCCCAGACCGGCGGACGCTGGCTGGCGAATACCTTGTCCAGCGGTATGCCGCGGCTGTGCTGCTGGGCCATATCGGCCAGGGCCCGCAGTTCACGGCTCACAGCCCAGAGAATCACCGGAGCCTCGACCCCTTCGCCGCGCAGGCCATGAAGCATGCGCAGGGCATGTTCCGGCTGCCCCTGCAGCATGGCATCGCTGAGGTTGAAAACGTCGAAGCGGGCGCTATCGGCAACAACCTGCTGCACCGTCTCCAGGCTCAGCTGGCCCTGCGGGCAGTAGAGTTTCAGCTTCTCGATTTCCTGCGCCGCCGCCAGCAGATTGCCTTCCACCCGCGCGCAGAGCAGGTCGATCGCCTCGGGGCCAGCCTGCAGGCCGGCGGCAAGCAGGCGCTCGCGAATCCAGTTGGGTAATTGGGCAGGCTCAATCGGCCAGATCTGGACGAACCGGCTGTCAGCGTGTTCGATCAGGGTTTTTGCCCACTTGCTGCGCTGGGTCGTGCCATCGAGCTTGGGCAGACTGATCAGCAGGGTAGTGTCTTCGGCAGGCTGTTCCAGATAGGCCAGTAACGCCTTTGCTCCGGCGTCACCCGGTTTGCCCGAGGGAATGCGCAGTTCGAGCAAGCGCTTCTGGGCAAACAGCGAGAGGCTGTGGCTGGCTTCGTACAGCTGGGACCAGTCGAAACTGCGGTCCACATCAAAAACCTGGCGCTCCTCGCTGCCGGCGTTGCGGCAGGCCTGGCGAATCAGGTCGCAGGCCTCGCCACAGAGCAGCGGATCATCACCGCTGACAACGTAGACGGCGGCCAGCTCGTCCCTGAGCTGCTTGCCCAGCTGGGGGGCGTTGAGCTTCATTACCTGCTCAGTTGCCCTGCTGGTCGAGACGCGATTCGCGGCTGGAAAGGTCGCTTTCGCTGATACTGGAGAGACGGAACAGCAACTGGCGGGTGAGGTCCTGACGCATTTCCCGGCGCAGCAGCTCCTCTTCCTCGGTGGTGCCGATAATGTTGTCCTTATCGTTGACGTAAATACGGCGTGTGGCCAGGGTTTCCGGACCGATCAGCGGGCGACCCTGACGGTCGGCGATCTGGAAGGTCAGGTTGCTGGTCAGCTCGTATTCTGCCGGAGTCGAGCTGCTGGTATAACTTACTGCTCTGCGCTCCTGACCTTCGTTCAGCAGTTGCAGCCGATAGGCTGCGGTCGGCGTGACCTGGACCCCGTCCACTTCCAGTGCCTCAAGCACTTGCTGATAGGTTCGGCCGTAGCGGTTTTGCGCCGTTACATCGAGTTGGGTCAGCTCGACGCTGTCGACACCGGTGCCGCGCAGGTGGAATCCGCAGCCGGAGGCGAGCAGGGTGGCGCCGAGAACGGCGCAGCTGAGCAGCAGGCGGGGGGTGGTCAGTGACATCTTGGCTCTCCGTTGCAAAATCAGTTGGCGACAATGTTGACCAGCTTGCCCGGGACGACGATCACCTTGCGGATGGTCAGGCCCTCGGTAAAGCGCAGCACATTCTCGTTTTCCCGCGCGGTGGCTTCAATCAGCTCGCGGCTGGCGTCGGCGGCGACTTCAATGTGACCGCGCAGCTTGCCGTTGACCTGAATAACCAGTTGCAGGCTGTCCTGTACCAACGCGCTCTCGTCGACGCTCGGCCAGCGCGCGTCGATGATCGCATCGCTGTGACCCAATGCCTGCCAGAGGCTGTGGCAGATGTGCGGGGCGATGGGCGCCAGCAGCAGGGCGACGGTTTCCAGGCCTTCCTGCATCAGGGCGCGGTCCTGCTCGGCGTCCTGCGGTGCCTTTTCCAGCACGTTCATCAGGGTCATCACGGCGGCGATGGCGGTATTGAACTTGTGGTGCTGGCCGATATCCTGGCTGGCCTGCTTGATGGCCAGATGGATGGCGCGGCGTACGGCTTTCTGCTCGTCGCTCAGGCTGGTGAGGTCGGCGTTTGCGGCCGGGCCCCTGGCATGGTGCTGCTGGCTCAGGCGCCAGACGCGGCGCAGGAAGCGCTGGGCGCCTTCAACGCCGGAGTCGGACCATTCCAGGCTCATGTCCGGCGGTGACGCGAACATCATGAACAGGCGGCAGGTGTCGGCGCCGTACTGGTCGATCATGGCCTGCGGGTCAACGCCGTTGTTCTTCGACTTGGACATCTTCTCGGTGCCGCCGATCTCGACCGGCTGGCCGTCGCTGCGCAGGGTGGCAGCAACTATCTTGCCCTTGGCGTCGCGCTCGACATCCACGTCGGCCGGGTTGTACCAGGTCTTGCTGCCGTTGGCTTCAAGGCGGTAGTAGGTGTCGGCCAGCACCATGCCCTGGGTCAGCAGGTTCTTGAACGGCTCGTTGCTGCTGACCAGGCCCTCGTCGCGCATCAGCTTGTGGAAGAAACGCGCGTAGAGCAGGTGCAAAATAGCGTGTTCGATCCCGCCGATGTACTGGTCCACCGGCAGCCAGTGATTGGCCGCAGCCGGGTCGACCATGCCCTTGTCATATTGCGGGCTGGCGTAGCGGGCGTAGTACCAGGAGCTTTCAACGAAGGTATCCATGGTGTCGGTTTCGCGCTTGGCGGCGGCGCCACACTTCGGACAGCTGCACTCATAAAATTCGGGCATCTTGGCCAGCGGGCTGCCGGCGCCATCGGGAATCACGTCTTCGGGCAGGACTACCGGCAACTGGTCATCCGGCACCGGTACGTCACCACAGCTGTCGCAGTGAATGATCGGAATCGGGCAGCCCCAGTAGCGCTGACGGCTGATACCCCAGTCGCGCAGGCGGAACTGGGTGCGTGGCTCGCCCAGGCCTTTCTGCTTCAGTACTTCGCCAATGGCGGTAAAGGCGCTGTCGTAGTCCAGGCCGTCGAATTCTTCTGAGTTGATCAGCTCGCCCTTCTCGGCGTAGGCGTCCTGCCAGGGTTCGGGTGTTTCGTCGCCGGCAGAAGTGCGGATTACCGGCTTGATCGGCAGGCGATATTTGCTGGCAAAGGCAAAGTCGCGCTCATCATGCGCCGGTACGGCCATCACGGCGCCTTCGCCATACCCCATGAGCACGTAATTGGCGACCCATACCGGCAGCTTCTCGCCGGTCAGCGGGTGCAGCACGTACAGCGGGGTCGGCAGGCCTTTCTTTTCCTGGGTAGCGATGTCGGCCTCGGCCACACCACCACGCTTGCACTCGTCGATGAACGCCTGCAGTTCGGGGTTGTTTTGCGCGGCCTGGGTGGCCAGCGGGTGCTCGGCGGCAACGGCAACGTAGGTCGCGCCCATCAGGGTGTCCGGGCGTGTGGTAAAAACCTTCAGGGTGCCGTCGTGGCCGATGCTGGCGGTGTCGTACGGGAACTGGACTTCCATGCCGACCGACTTGCCGATCCAGTTGCGCTGCATGGTCTTGACCTGTTCGGGCCAGCCGGTCAGCTCATCGAGCGAGCTCAGCAGCTCCTCGGCGTAGTTGGTGATCGCGAAGTAATACATCGGGATCTCGCGCTTCTCGATCACGGCGCCGCTGCGCCAGCCCTTGCCGTCGATTACCTGCTCGTTGGCCAGAACAGTCTGGTCGACCGGGTCCCAGTTCACGGTACCGTTCTTGCGGTAGATGATGCCCTTCTCGAACAGGCGGGTGAACAGCCATTGCTCCCAGCGGTAGTAATCCGGCTTGCAGGTGGCGATCTCGCGCGACCAGTCGATTGCCAGGCCCAGGCTTTTCAGTTGGGTACGCATGTAATCGATGTTGGAGTAGGTCCAGGCAGCCGGAGCGACTTTATTGTTCATCGCTGCGTTTTCCGCCGGCATGCCGAAGGCGTCCCAGCCCATGGGCTGCAGTACGTTCTTGCCCTGCATGCGCTGGTAGCGGGCGATCACGTCACCGATGGTGTAGTTGCGCACATGCCCCATGTGTAGCTTGCCGCTGGGGTAGGGAAACATCGACAGGCAGTAGTAGGTGTCCTGGTCGGGGGTTTCGCTGACCTTGAAAGCGTTGGCATTGTCCCAGTCGGTCTGGGCAGCGGCTTCGATTTCGCTCGGTGAATACTGTTCTTGCATGGCGTGGGGTCTGGTGACTCGTGGTGACGTGAAAAAGTAATGGGGCAGGATACACCACCCGGCGCTCATCAGGTAGTCACATGCCATTCGTCGCCGGCTCGGTAGACACCCGGTCGGTGGGTCTATTCTCTAGGTGGGAAGGCAGGTCACCGGGGCTTGCTTCAGGCTACTGCGGGAGGGTGCGAGATGTGTGGCGGATTGCCTTCGGTGGTAGCTCGACAGCCACAGGACAGTGCCTATGGTCGTTTGCTTAGACGGCTGGACCAGGCGCTGGATATGGCGCACACCCGGCAATGGCTCAGTGGCTATCCGGAATTGCCGAGTGAACTCGAGCTGCAGGGGCTGAGCCCCGAGGAGATGGTGCTGCTGCAGCAGATTCTGGTCGCCATCTCCACTCGCACGCCGCTACCGGGCGTGACGCCGGCGCCAGGCAACGGGCAGCAGTATTGCTAGTGCCATAACTATCAGCGGCCAGCTGCGCCAGCGCAGATAGGGCGTCTGCCCGGTCATCGGCTGCACCTCGCCGATCAATACCTCCTGCTGAAACTGCGCAATCCGCTGGCGAATGATGCCGCGCGGATCGATCAGCGCGGTCACGCCATTATTGGTCGCACGGATCATCCAGCGCTGGCTTTCGATGGCGCGCATCTGCGCCATCTGCAGGTGCTGGAGCGGGCCAATGGAAGAGCCGAACCAGCTGTCGTTGCTGATAGTGATCAACAGGTCGCTCCGGGCGGCGAGCTTGGCGGCAAAATCGGGGTAGACCGCCTCGTAGCAGATCAGTGGCGCCAGCTGGTAACCGGCGGCCTGCAGTGGCGGCTGATCGGCCGGCCCGCGACTGAAGCTGGACATCGGCAGGTTGAAAAAATCGATCAGGCCGCGCAGCAGGCCTTCCAGTGGCACGTACTCGCCAAAGGGTACCAGCTTCTGTTTCAGGTACTGGCTGCGGGGCTCGCTGCCACCGACCATGATGCCGTTGTAGATGCGCATGCCATGCTCATCGTGGGTATCGACCGGGATGCCGGTGATGAGGGTGCGGCCTTGCTGCGCCAGATTGGCGGCGATGCCGTCAACAAAGTACAGCGATTGGCTCTGCAGGACCGGTACCGCGGTTTCCGGCCAGACCACCAGATCGGTTGGCGGTTGGGCGTAGGTCAGGTCGCGGTACAGTTCCAGTGTGTGGGTAATGTAGGCCGGGTCCCACTTGTTGGCCTGCTCTATGTTGGCCTGCACCAGATTGACGCTCAGGCGCTTGCCGACTGGCCGGGTCCAGTCGACGTATTGCAGCAGCAACCCGCCGCCCCAGAACAAGCTGACCAGCGCAGCAACGGCCGCCGCCTGCAGTGGGCGTCGCAGCAGACGCCACTCGGTCAACAGGCAGGCGATCAGCACTGATATCACGCCGAGCAGCCAGACACCGCCAATCGGCGCCCAGCCGGCCAGCGCGCTGTGAGTGTGCGCATAGCCGTGATAGAGCCAGGGGAAGCCTGTGAGGAACCAGCTGCGGAACATTTCCTGGGCAAACCACAGCAGGGCGAAACACAGGCTGGCGAGCCACGGGCCCTGCGGGCGCAGAAATCGCACCCAAAGCCAGGCCATCAGTGCAAAGAAGCAAGCCAGTCCCAGTTCCAGTCCGCCGGTCAGCAAGGCGGCCAGCGGCGGTGAGGCATTGCCGTGGACGTGGATGCTGATATAGATCCAGGAAACGCCGGAGACGAACAGCCCCAGCCCCCAGGCGCCACCGCGCAGGGGGGCCTGCTTTGGCGTGACGTCCTTCAACCCCTGATACAGCAGGGCCACTGAGAGCATGCCCAGCGGCCAGATGTTGTAGGGGGCAAAGGAGAGGGTGCTGAGCGCGCCGGCGACCAGCGCGATCAGGTGGCCGACAAGGCCGGGGCCGCGCAGGCGGCTGAGCAGGGCATGCATGGAGATGTCCTTATCGGTGCCGGCTAGCGGTTGACCAGGGTGACGCGCAGCAGATGAACCCGGCGGCTGTCGGCGTTCAGCACGCGAACCCGGAAACCGTCCAGCTCGACCACTTCATTGCGTTTGGGCAGATGGCCGAAGGCGTTCATGACCAGCCCGCCAACGGTATCGAACTCTTCGTCGGAGAACTCGGTTTCGAAGTGTTCGTTGAACTCCTCGATGGGGGTCAGGCCCTTGACCAGATAATCACCGCTGGGCAGCGGTTTGATCTGACTGTCCTCGTCAACATCATGCTCGTCTTCAATGTCGCCGACGATTTGCTCCAGCACGTCTTCGATGGTAACCAGACCGGATACGCCGCCGTATTCATCGATGACAATGGCCATGTGATTGCGGGTGGCGCGGAACTCCTTGAGCAGCACGTTGAGGCGCTTGGATTCCGGTACAAAGGTCGCGGAACGCAGGATGTCCTTGATGTTGAAGCGCTCGGTGTTCTCTTCCAGCAGCAGCGGCAGCAGGTCCTTGGCGAGCAGAATGCCCAGCACATCATCGACGTTCTCGCCGATGACCGGAAAGCGCGAGTGGGCGGCTTCGATCACTGCAGGCAGAAATTCGCGCGGGCTGTGGCTTGCCTTGATAGTAGTCATCTGCGAGCGCGGCACCATGATGTCGCGGACCTGCATGTCCGACACCTGGAGCGCACCTTCGATGATCGACAGGGCCTCGATATCCAGAACCTCGTTACTGTGCGCCTCGCGCAGCAGCTCGAGCAGTTCCTGGCGGTTCTTGGGTTCATGGACAAAAGCCTGGACCAGTTTATCCAGCCACGACTTATGCCCGTTGGTCGATCGATCTTCGCTCATTGGTCCTTACTCATCATCTTCAAGATAGGGGTCGGCTATGCCGAGTTCTGCCAGCAATTCCCGTTCCAGGGCTTCCATCTCTTCTGCATCGGCGTCTTCGATGTGATCGTAGCCGAGCAGGTGCAGGCAACCGTGGATGACCATGTGCGCCCAGTGCGCGTGCAGGGGTTTGCCCTGCTCGTCAGCTTCACGGGCGACTACGGGGACGCAGATCACCAGGTCGCCAAGCAGCGGCAGGTCAAGTTCGGGGGGCAGGTCTGCAGGAAAGGACAATACGTTGGTGGCGTAGTCCTTGCCGCGATAGGTGCTGTTCAGCTGGCGGCCCTCATCGGCGTCCACCAGACGGATGGTCAGTTCTCGGTCGGTGCCGGTACCCAGGGCCAGCCCGACCCAGCGTATGAAGCTGTCGTCGTCGGGCTGATCGGGTGCGCTGGAAGCGCGCTGGATGTCGAGCTCAATGCTCATTGCGACGCTCCTTGCGGGCAGCTTCCTGCAGCGCGTCGAAGCGGTCGTAGGCCTCGACGATGCGCTGGACCAGCGGGTGTCGCACCACGTCCTTGGACTCGAAGTGGGTGAAGCCAATGCCCTTGACGTCTTTCAGCACTTCGGTGACGTGGGCCAGGCCCGAGCGGGTGCCGCGGGGCAGGTCGACCTGGGTAATGTCGCCGGTGATCACCGCGGTCGAGCCGAAGCCGATACGGGTCAGGAACATCTTCATCTGTTCCAGTGTGGTGTTCTGCGACTCGTCGAGAATGATGAAGCTGTTGTTCAGGGTGCGGCCACGCATGTACGCCAGCGGCGCGATCTCGATCACCTGCTTTTCGATCAGCTTGGCAACCTGCTCAAACCCGAGCATCTCGTACAGGGCGTCGTAGAGCGGGCGCAGGTAGGGGTCGATCTTCTGCGCCAGGTCACCGGGCAAAAAACCCAGCTTCTCGCCGGCTTCCACCGCCGGACGTACCAGCAGGATGCGCCGAATCTGCTCGCGCTCCAGTGCATCGACCGCGCAGGCCACCGCCAGATAGGTCTTGCCGGTGCCGGCCGGGCCGATGCCGAAGTTGATGTCGTGCTCGAGAATAGAGCGCACGTACTTCTGCTGATTCGGGCCGCGCGGCTGGATGCTCATCTTGCGCGTGCGCAGGATCACCGGCTTGTGGTCTTCACCATTGCTGAGGCTTTCGCCCAGGCTTTCCAGTCCCGATTCCTGCAGATACAGGTGCACGGTATCCGGGCTCAGGTCGTCGGTATTGCGGGTTTCGCGATACAGCTGACGCAGTACGGCTTCGGCCGAACGGGTCAGGGAATCGTCGCCAATCAGCTCGAAGTGGTTGCCGCGGTTGCGGACTTCGATGCCGAGGCGTTGTTCGATCAGGCGGAGATTTTCATCGAACTGGCCGCAAAGGCTGGCGAAGCGGCGGGGGTCGACAGGTTCGATACTGAAGCGATGGATATGCTGGGGCGCGTTCAAAATGGTCCGTTGGTCGCCATATGGCACTGAGAAGCGCACAGGATAGCGCGCAAATATCCCGCTGCAAAGACCCGCCCATCCATACCTGTCACTGGGTTATCAGTACAACGGTGGCGGTTTTGCAGCGGGGGCGGGGCACACCTGCTCAGTGTGCCGTGTTGCTGATCAGCGTGCCGCGCAGCGAGTGTGGCAGCGCCTCTTCAATCCGGACGTCGACGAACTGGCCGATCAGGCCGGGGTTGTCGCAGCGGAAGTTGACCACGCGATTGTGCTCGGTGCGGCCCTGCAGCATGCCCGGGTCCTTCTTCGAGAAGTCGCTGACCAGGATGCGCTGGGTGGTGCCGACCATGCGGCGGCTGTTCTCGAAGCCCTGCTGGTTCAGGCGTGCCTGAAGAATCTGCAGGCGCTGCTTCTTGGTCTCCATTGGCGTGTCATCATTCAGATCGGCCGCCGGCGTGCCGGGACGGGCGCTATAGATGAACGAGTAGGAGAAATCGAAGCCGACGTCCTCAACCAGTTTCATGGTCTGCTCGAAATCACGGTCGGTCTCACCCGGGAAGCCGATAATGAAGTCCGAGCTGAGGATGATGTCCGGAACCGCGGCTTTCAGCTTGCGGATGCGCGACTTGTATTCCAGTGCGGTGTGGTTGCGCTTCATCGCCGCCAGTACCCGGTCGGAACCCGATTGCACCGGCAGGTGCAGGTACTTCACCAGCTTCGGAATCTCGGCGTGGGCCTGGATGATGGCGTCGGAAAATTCCAGCGGGTGGCTGGTGGTGTAGCGAATGCGCTCAATCCCGTCGATCGCTGCCACAGCGTGCAGCAGGTCGGCAAAGTCGGTACCGTCAAAACGGTAGCCATTGACGTTCTGACCCAGCAGGGTGACTTCCTTGACGCCGTTCTCGGCCAGGTGAACGATCTCGGCCAGCACGTCGGCCAGCGGGCGGCTGACTTCCTCGCCACGGGTGTAGGGCACCACGCAGAAGCTGCAGTACTTGCTGCAGCCTTCCATGATCGATACGAAGGCCGTCGGGCCGTCTACGCGTGGCTCGGGCAGGGCGTCGAACTTCTCGATCTCGGGGAAGCTGACATCCACCTGCGGCTGCTGTGTGGTGCGCGCGGCGTTGATCATCTCAGGCAGGCGGTGCAGGGTCTGCGGGCCGAAGACGACGTCAACGTAGGAGGCGCGATCGCGGATGGCGGTGCCTTCCTGGCTGGCGACGCAGCCGCCAACGCCGATGATCAGCTCCGGGTTCTTCTCTTTTAGCGGGCGCCAGCGGCCCAGCTCGGAGAAAACCTTTTCCTGAGCTTTTTCACGGATCGAGCAGGTGTTGAGCAGGATGACATCCGCCTCATCGGGGTTGTCGGTCAGCTCCATTGCCTGATGTTCGCCGAGCAGGTCTGCCATGCGCGAGCTGTCATACTCGTTCATCTGGCAACCGTGGGTCTGAATAAAGAGTTTCTTGGCCATGGGATTGTGCTGGGGGCTAGCTGGGAAAAGGGGCGATTATACACACATCTGCTTCTGCCGCCCCCTGTGCTATGATGCGCGCCCGCCGAGCGGCTGATGCCACGGTGTCCTTCCACGTTTTTCAAGGTGTTGATCAACCCGTCATGAGCAAAGAAAAGCAACCGGTTTTCCGGGTCATCTTCCAGAACCAGGGACAGGTGTTCGAGCTTTACGCCCAGCAGATCTTTCAGAGTGAGCTGTGGGGGTTCATGGAAATTGAAGAGCTGATCTTCGGCGAGCGGTCACAGATGCTGGTCGATCCGGCCGAAGAGAAACTGAAGAATCAGTTTGAAGGGGTCAAGCGCAGCTTCATTCCCGTGCACTCGATCATTCGTATTGACGAAGTTGAACGCGTCGGCACGCCAAAAATCACCGACGCTCAGGGCGGCAGCAACATCATGCATTTCCCGATGCCGCCGCGTAACGACGGCTGACAGACTCATGCAGCAGCCTCAAGGCTGCTGAAGTTCCTGATCCGTCTGGTCGATATCACCGGGTGGCTCGACGGGGGCGCCCGGCGCCATCGTGCCACTGAGCTGTTCCTCGCGAATCTGCGCCAGATAGTCCCGAAACAGGGTGCCGAGCACATGGTTGGCCACCTGAACTTCCTGTGCGTCCATCTCTTGCGCGACCAGGTCAGCAGCATCCATGGCGTCATCATTGCCGTTGACGGCGGCCATCTTGAGGATGATGTAGGCCTGCGGCAGGTTGCGCGGGATGCCTTCGCCGTTGAAGTGCATCATACCCAGAAGGTACTGGGCTCTGGGCTCACCCTGGATTGATGCCTTTTCCAGCCACTGCAGCGAGGTCGCATAGTTGCGCTCTACGCGCTCACCCTTGTAGTACAGCTGGCCCAATTCGAATTGCGCCTGCATGTCGCCGCCGTCGGCCGCGCGCTGGCATGCGTCCAGCGCCAGCGGCAGGCTTTCATCGTCAACCCGTTCAAAGGCGCAGCGGTCGTCGGCACTGATCAGTAGCGGGTTATCCGACTCTGCCAGCAGGGTGGACGCCGGCAGCATAAGCAGGCCGGTAAGGACAGCGGGCGTAAGCAGGCGTTGCATGACGGGATCAGGGCCTCGGCTGGTGATCGTCGGGTTCAGGTTGTGATCTATTGTGCGCCTGTTCACTCAACAGGCCAACTGTCACTGCCGCTCCCAGCAGGGCAGGGAATAGCAGAAGCAGTGTGTCGCCCGGAACAAACAGGTCAGCCAGGGGAGCTGCGCCCGGTTGCAGCAACGGTGTCAGCGTGCCGACGGCGCAGAGGGCCACGAAGGGCAGTGGTCGTCGGTCTTGCCGTGCGACCAGAAGGCAACCAGCGAGCATCACCAGCAACGCGGCGCTGTTGATCACCCACTGGTAGCCGAACAGCTGGTCCATCCGGCGCAGCAGTTCAAAGGCGGCCATCAGGCCGAGCAGGATGCGGCCCCAGGCTGCCGGCTGCCATTGCAGGCCGCGGCCAAGGTAGAACGCGGCCAGACCCAGTAACGGCAGGCTGAGGTTCTGCGCCGCCAGCCCGAGTATGCGCTGGGTATGTTCCAGCTCCTTTGCGAGTGAGCCAAGGCTCAGCAGCAGGCTGGCTGCGGCAGCCAGACCCAGTCCCAGCAAGGCGGCTGTCATGGCCCCTCGAGCCGCGGCAGACAGCGGCCTGCGCTGTCGCCACAGCCAGAAGCTGGCGGCGATCAGCAGCAGGGTCAGCAGGCCGTAGGCGAGCTGGCTCATAGCGCGGCAAAGGCCTTCTCGGCCGCATCCAGAGTCAGCTTCAGCTCGGTTTCGCCGTGGGCGATCGAGGTAAAGCCGGCCTCGAAGGCACTGGGTGCCAGATAGACGCCGCCATCGAGCATCAGGTGGAAGAACTTTTTGAAGCGCTCAACGTCGCTGGCCATAACATCCTCAAAGGTGACGATGTCATCGGCACCGGAGAAGTACAGGCCGAACATCGCGCCCGCCTGAGTGGTCACGAAGGGCACACCCGCGGCATCGGCGCGCTCCTGCAGGCCAGCCAGCATGCGGCTGGTGTAGGCGCTTACCTCGTCATGGAAGCCGGGACGGTTGATCAGGCGCAGGGTGGTCAGGCCGGCTGCCATCGCCAGCGGATTACCGGACAGGGTGCCGGCCTGGTAGACCGGGCCGAGCGGGGCGATGCACTCCATGACCGCACGTTTGCCACCGAAGCAGCCGACCGGCATGCCGCCGCCGATGATCTTGCCGAAGGTAGTCAGGTCCGGGGTGACGCCGTAGTGCGCCTGGGCGCCGCCGAGAGCCACGCGGAAACCGGTCATCACCTCGTCGAAAATCAGCACCACGCCGTGCTCGTCGCAGGCCTCACGCAGCCCCTGCAGGAAGCCGGGCGCCGGCGGCACGCAGTTCATGTTGCCGGCAACCGGCTCGACGATGATGCAGGCGACCTGCTGGCCGACGTCGGCCAGGGTCTTGCGCACCGCCTCGATGTCGTTGAACGGCAGGGTCAGGGTGTGCTTGGCGAAATCGGCTGGCACGCCGGCGGAGCTGGGCACACCCTGGGTCAGCAGGCCGGAACCGGCCTTGACCAGCAGGCTGTCGGAGTGACCGTGGTAGCAGCCCTCGAACTTGATGATGCTGTCGCGGCCGGTGTAGCCACGCGCCAGGCGGATGGCGCTCATGGTCGCCTCGGTGCCGGAGCTGACCATGCGCACCATACCCATCGACGGCACCAGCGAGCAGACCAGTTCGGCCATCTCGGTTTCCAGCGCGGTCGGTGCACCGTAGGACAGGCCGTGCTGCAGTTGATTACGCACCGCGTCCAGCACGTCCGGGTGGCTGTGGCCGAGGATCATCGGGCCCCAGGAGCCGACGTAGTCAACGTAGCGCTTGTCGTCTTCATCAATGACGTAAGCACCCTCGGCGTGCTTGAAGAACAGCGGTGTGCCGCCGACGCTCTTGAAGGCGCGGACCGGTGAATTGACGCCGCCCGGGATGTGTTTCTGGGCGCTGGCAAACAGGGATTCGGAACGGGACATGGCAAGTCTCTCAGGATGCGTGAATGAGTTGGCTGAACTGACGGGCGCGTTGCTGCACCGTCTCAGCGTCGGGAGCGCCGAACAGGCCGTTGATCACGGCCAGATAATCGGCGCCGGCGTCAAGCAGGGTCGACGCGTTGTCCAGGGTGATGCCGCCAATCGCGACAATGGGTACGGAAAATTGCTGGCGGGCTTCGCGCAGTAGCGCGGGCGTGGCTGCCGGTGCGCCCGGTTTGGTCATGGAATTGAAGAAGCGGCCAAAGGCGATATAGCTGGCGCCGTCAATCAGCGCGCGTTCAGCCATTTGCAGGCTGGCGTGGCAGGTGCCGCCGATCAGTGCGTCGGGGCCGAGCTGTTGGCGGGCCTCGCGCAGGGAACCGTCTTCCTGACCGAGATGCAGGCCGACGCCGAGTTCAGCGGCCAGCGCCAGATCATCGTTGATCAGCAGTTGGCAATCATGCGCGCGGCACAGCTCGGCAAGCTGGCTTGCTTCGGCCAGCCGCTTGCCGGCGTCACCGGACTTGTCGCGGTACTGCAGCCAGCGGGCACCGCCGATCAGCGCGGCTTCGACATAGGGCAGCAGCTTGCCGTCTGTCAGCAGGGCGCTGTCAGTAATGGCGTAAAGGCCGCGCTTGCTCACGAGCAGAAGTCCAGCGGCAGGCGGCGCGGTACGTACTGGCCATGGCCGGGCTGCTCGGCGTCGCGCAGGGTGCGCCAGGTATAGTCGAGTGACGAGCGCACCGCGCTGACCAGCTCTTCGCCGAGCGCCAGACGGCCTGCCAGCGTACTTGCCAGCGTGCAGCCGGAACCGTGATAACTGCCGGGCAGACGCGGGCAGGTGAAGTCGTGCTGGCTGCCATCGGCGCAGTACAGGCGATTGTGGATTTCGGCCTCGTCGCCATGACCGCCGGTGATCAGCAGGTGGCGAATATGGGGCAGCAGCTTGGCCGCGCACTCATCGGCGCTGCCGTCCGGCAGTTCGGCCAGAATGCGCGCCTCGGGCAGGTTCGGGGTAGCAATGGCGGCGACCGGGAACAGGCGCTCGCGAATGGCAAACCCAACATCATCCTTGCCCAGCGAACCGCCACCTCCGGCACGCAGCACCGGGTCGCAGACCAGCGGCACATTGGGCAGACGCAACATCAATTCCAGTACGGTGTCGACCATTTCGACCGAGCCGAGCATGCCCAGCTTCACCGCCGAAACCGGCATATCGCTGATGACCTTGTTGGCCTGGGCCAGCACCCACTCGCGGTCGAGTACACGGAAGTCGCTGACATCGACCGTGTCCTGCACGGTCAGCGCGGTCACCGTTGGCGCAGCGTGGCAGCCCTGGGCAATCAGCGCCTCGATGTCTGCCTGCAGGCCGGCGCCACCGCTCGGATCGTGGCCGGAGAGGCAAAGAACGACGGGCTTGAAGGGGTTCGGTTGGGTCATGGCGAGTTGTTCCGCGTGCTGACAGGCGTTTGACCAGCTCCGGCGCGCGCCCGGAGCTGGCATGACAGCGCGCTAGCATACCATCTTGCCCGCGTGGCGGGGTGAGCAGGCGTCTCGCCTCTAGGCGGGTGTTCGCACTGCAGGCGCGCAGCCGAGACCAGATCTTCGACCGGTGGCCGCGCTCCTTTACCAGCCAAGGCTACTCTGGCGCGCTTTGACACTGCCGCTGAGAGCATGGACAGCTACACTTGAAAGCAGCCTTGATAAATGAAAACCGCACAATAATGAAGGTGACCTATGAAAGCCATTGACCAATGGTTTGACGAGTACGGTGAAAGCCACCGCAACCCGTTCAACAAGCTGACGCACTGGATCTGTGTGCCGCTGATTACGTTCAGTGTGCTCGGTATGCTGTGGGCTATTCACCCGTGGGTAGCGATGGGGGCCGTAGCTGCAGCATTGGTGTTCTATGTGCTGCTGTCCTGGCAGATTGCACTGGCGATGCTGGTGGTCAGCTTACTGATGCTGCTGGGACTAAGCCTGATGACTCATGTGTTCTGGTGGTCGTTGGGGATCTTTGTACTGGCCTGGATCGGTCAGTTCATAGGGCATCATGTGGAAGGCAAGAAACCGTCGTTCTTCAAGGATGTACAGTTTCTGCTGATTGGCCCGGCCTGGTTGCTGGGTTTCGTGTTCAGGCTGTTCGGGTTGCGGTATTAATTGTTGCTGCCGATTAAACGGCTTCAGCTTGAATTGTTGGGGCGAGTTGCCTTCTTCGGTTTTCCTGTTTATGTCTGTGCTGGTGATGGTTCCGCCTTTCGCCTTCACGGCGAGCCAAGGGGGACCGCTTGCCCGGCCCCCCTTGGCGATCCCCCCGGGCACCCGGCTACGCGGCCCTTCGGGTTCGCTGCGTTGCTCGGTTTGGCAGGGGCCGGCAGAACTCGGCTCTGCGAGCCTCAGACAGGCTGCCGTCCTGTTTTCTGCCAATCCTGCGCTACTCGTCCGCGTAAACGGGGCGGACCGAATGTGCACGCTTCATCATCCGAGTATTTGGCCGATGGTCTTGGTATAGAAGCCGGGCGCGTTATCCCGGACGTTCACGAAGAACTATTAAAAAGGGCACCATTGGCGCCCTTTTTGGTTTACGACAGCTGGTGTTTCATCACCTTGCCGTTGGCATTGCGCGGCAGCGCTGAAACCTGGCCGTACAGGCGTGGGCGCTTGTAGTCGGCCAGCAGCGGTTCCAGATAGGCGCTCAGCTCGGCGTGCAGGTCGGCGACCGGCTCACGCAGCACGACGACCGCCTTGACGGTTTCGCCCCACTGCGGATGCGGTACGCCAAATACCGCGACTTCGGCAATATTCGGGTGCGCTTCCAGCGCCACTTCGATCTCCCGCGGATAGACGTTTACGCCACCGGAGATAATCAGCTCCTTGGCGCGACCCAGTACCCAGTAATAGCCCTCGGCGTCGCGGCGGGCGAGATCGCCCGAGTCCAGCCAGCCGTCGCTGTGCAGGCACTCGGCGGTCGCTTCCGGCTTGTTCCAGTAGCCCAGCATCATGCCCTCGGTGCGGATCTGGATCTGGCCGGTGCATTCGCCAGCAAGTTCGTTACCCTGTTCATCGACCATCCGCAGCTCGGTGTGCAACGCGCCGCGGCGGCCGATCGAGCCGGCTTTGCCGGGGTGCTCCTCCGGCAGCATGATGGTGCCGCTCGGCCCGGCCTCCGTGAGGCCGTAGACGCAGTACAGACGGTCGGTGTTCATGCGTTGGGCGATCAGTTGCAGCTGCTCGGTTGACAGTGGCCCGCCGCCATAGATCCAGTACTGCATGGAGCTGATGTCACGCTCGCTAATGTCGGGCTGCTGCGCGGTCATCATGAAGGCGACCGGAGCGCCGAAGAAGTGCGTGGTGCGTTCCTTCTCGACGGTGTCCAGCAGCAGCGTGGGGTGGAATTCGGGCAGTACCACGTGGGCTGCGCCGACGTAGGTGCCGCCGAGCAGGAAGACGTTAAGCGGCGCCGAATGGGTCAGCGGCATCATGTGCAGCATGCGGCTGTGCGGGCGCATGTTCATTTCCAGCGCCGAGGCGTTGGCGACGGTCAGCAGCGCGTGGTGGTGGAACAGCACGCCCTTGGGCTTGCCCGTGGTACCGGAGGTGTAGAGCAGGGTGCAAGGCTGTTCGGCCGGAATCTCGGCGACGTCCCAGCGGCTCTGCATGTCCAGTACCCGGGCGCCCGGCTGATCCAGACGCAGGCAGGGAGCCAGAGTGCTGGCGCGCTCGGCGTGGTCGCCCTGAGCGATGATCAGACGTGCGTCGCAGTCGCCGAGGATGTATTCCAGCTCGGCGGCAGTCAGGCGAGCATTGACCGGAACGACAATCGCACCGAGGTTGATAACGGCAAAGTAGCCCAGCACCCAGCTGTAGCTGTTGGGCATGTACAGGGCGACGCGGTCGCCGCTGTCGATCTGGTACTGCTCGTGCAGATGGGCAGCCAGACGCAGGCTCTGGTCATGCAGTTCGGACCAGCTCAGGCGGCAGTCTGCGGTGATCAGGGCTTCGCCCTCGGGAAACTTGCGGGCGTTGACCGCGAGCAGTTTGGGAATGTTCATGGGGTATCCATCCTGTTGTTGTCGTTAGGTGATGGGGTCTTGCAGTTCGGGTTTCAGCCGGTGCTTGGCAGTTCACGCCACTGCCCCGGCTGCAGATCGCCGAGGGTCCAGTCACCGATGCGCACGCGCACCAGGCGCAGCGTGGGTAGCCCGACCGCTGCGGTCATGCGCCGGACCTGGCGGTTGCGGCCTTCGCGGATGGTGATCGCCAACCAGCTGGTTGGCACGCTCTTGCGAAAGCGTACCGGAGGATTGCGCGGCCACAGGGCGGGTTCATCAATCTGCTCCACCTCGGCCGGACGAGTGGGGCCGTCGTTCAGCTCAGGGCCGGCGCGCAGCTGCGCCAACTGCTCCTCGCTGGGTTGGCCTTCCACCTGTACCCAGTAGGTCTTCGGCAGCTTGTGCTTCGGATCGGTGATGCGTGCCTGCAGGCGGCCGTCGTTGGTCAGCAGCAGCAGGCCTTCGCTGTCGCGATCCAGTCGCCCGGCTGGGTAGACGCCGGGGGTTTTGATGAAGTCGGCCAGTGTCGACCGACCGTCACCGTCGGTGAACTGGGTCAGCACATCGAACGGCTTGTTCAACGCGATCAGTTTTGGGTTGGCCGGCGGCGCCGCTGGCGTGCGGCGCGGCTTTCCGGCTGGTCGCGGGCGGTTCGACGGGCGTGGGCGTTGGTTCATCTGCGGCTATCCTGGGCTGGGTCAGCGCGGCAGTGTAGCGGCAAGCGGCAGCACCGCAAGGGTGACAGTCGTTTTGCTGAACAGCCGCTTTTCGCCGTTTTGCAAGGCAAAAACCTCGGCCTCTGCGACGCAGATCTGCTTGCCCGGTTTCAGTATCTCGGCGCGGCACAGCAGCGTTTCGCATTGCGCCGGACGCAGGAGGTTGACCTTGAACTCGACGGTCAGCAGGCTGTAGCCGTCGTCCAGCAAGGTGGCAGCGGCAGCGCCAGCTGTATGATCGGCCAGAGTGCTTTGCACCCCGGCGTGCACAAAGCCGCCCTGCTGGAAGTGCCGGGGCAGAATTGGCAGCTCTGCCTCTACCCAGCCAGAGCCACAGGCGGTTGGACGGATACCGAGATCGGCAATGAAGTTGGCCCGTTTGAAGCCGGCATCTACCCGGGCTTCGATGGTGCTTTGGTCGAGTGCCATGTGCGTTTCCTTACAGGCTGGCCGGCGTCGAGCGGGCGACCAAAGCTTCGACATCCAGACCGCGCGGCAGGGTGCCGTAGGCTTGGCCGTGTTCGCCGAGCCGGCTGGCGATAAAGGCGTCGGAGACGGTGCTGTTACCGGCTTCCAGCAGCAGTTTGGCTTGCAGTGCGACGGCCACGTCTTCGGTCAGCTGGCGGGCGCGGTATTGAATGTCGTCGGTGTCGGCGAACTGCTGCTTGATCCGCTCGATGCGCTGCTTGAGCGCACTGGAGCCATGACCGTCACCCAGTTCGGCGAACAGCGCATCGAGGACCCCCGGCTCCTTCGACAGCGCGCGCAGTACGTCCAGACACTGCACGTTGCCCGAACCCTCCCAGATCGAGTTGACCGGCGCTTCGCGGTACAGGCGCGGCAGAATGGTTTCTTCAACGTAACCGGCGCCGCCCAGGCATTCCTGCGCTTCGTTGATCATTCCCGGCGCACGTTTGCAGATCCAGTATTTGCCGATGGCGGTGACCAGGCGGGCGAACTTGTCTTCCTGCGCATCATGGGCGTTGTCGATGGCTTTGCCCATGCGCATGGTGAGGGCCAGCGCGGCCTCGCTTTCCAGCGCCAGATCGGCCAGCACGTTCTGCATCAGCGGCTGCTCATTCAGTACCCGGGTGCCTACCGTGCGATGGGCACAGTGGTGGGCGGCCTGGGTCAGCGCCTGACGCATCAGCGAGCTGGAGCCGATCATGCAGTCGAAGCGGGTCAGCGAGACCATCTCGATGATGGTCGGCACGCCGCGGCCTTCCGGGCCAATCATCCAGGCCAATGCACCGCGATATTCGACTTCACTGGAGGCGTTGGCCCAGTTGCCGAGCTTGTTCTTCAGGCGCTGCACGTAGAATTCGTTGCGACTGCCGTCCGGGCGGTGGCGCGGCAGCAGGAAGCAGCTCAGGCCCTTGTCGGTATAGGCCAGAGTGAGGAAGGCGTCGCACATCGGCGCCGAGCAGAACCACTTGTGGCCTACCAGTTCGTAGGCCTGGCCCGGGCCGCCGACGCCGACCGGGTAGGCGCGGGTGGTGTTGGCGCGCACATCGGTGCCGCCCTGTTTCTCGGTCATGGCCATGCCGATGGTGGCGCCGGTCTTCTGCGCAATCGGCAGGTTGCGCGGGTCGTACTGGCCGGACAGGATCTTCGGCAGCCAGATCTCGGCGAGGTCCGGCTGCAGACGCAGCGCAGGCACACAGGCATAGCTCATGGTCATTGGGCAGCTGGTACCGGCCTCTGCCTGGTTGTGCAGGTACATGGTCGCGGCGCGGGCGACCTGGGCACCGGGGCGCGGGTCATTCCAGGGGGCGCTGGTAATCCCCGCCTTGATGCCGGCGGCCATCAGTTCGTGATAGGCAGGATGAAAGTCGACCATGTCCACGCGGTGGCCGTAGCGGTCGTGGCTCCTGAATACCGGCTTGTTCTCGTTGGCAAGGAAGCCCGCTTCCATCAAGGCGCCACCGGCCAGTTGGCCGTAGGCGCTGAGCTGCCCGTCGGCCCAGCCGCCGTCGTAGCGGCGAACCCATTCCTGCAGCGGCAGGTCGCTGCGGTACAGGTTGAGGCCTTCCAGCGGTGGCACCTGATTGGTGACTTCATGGGTTTCGGCATACTTATGCAACTGACTCATGGGACCTCCTTGGCGTTGATGGCGCGCAGACAGAAACGAACAATGGCGAGGGTGACGGCTTCCAGCGTCTCGCTGGGCAGGCCGCTTTCGCGGTCTGCTCGGGCCTGGGGCGACAACGGGCCGACCAGTGATTCGGCGACCGCGCCAACCACGCAGGCGGATGTGAGGGGGATGTTTTCGACTTGAAAACTGCCATCGGCGATACCTTCGGCAATCAGTTCGCCGTACAGGGTGGCGTAGGCCTGACGAAAGTACAGTCTCTGGGTTTCGACTTCCTCTTCGGCAGGTTCGGCGATCAGTGCGTAGGCGAGTTGGCGGCTGTGCCAGGCGCGTGCGGCGAACTGGGTCAGGCCATTGCGCAGGCGATCAACGGCGCGCCCGGGGGCCTGGAATTGTTGCTTGAGTGTATCGAGTTCCAGGCGAGTTGCCTTGACAAAGACGCTGGCGGCCAGATCGCCTTTGCCGGCGAAGTGGCGGTACAGGCTGCCGGTGGCGACGCCTGCGCTGCGTGCCAGCGTACTCATTGTCAGTGACGAGAAGCCTCCATCGGCGACCTGCTGTACGGCGCAATCAAGAATATGTTCGCGCAGTACCTGATCGCGCTCGATGCGGCTGGCGGTGGTGCGGTAGGCCATGCTCTGAATCCTTATTCACTTCTTGTTGGTCTAGTGAATCAGGATTCAGATGTTGGGGCAGCGGGGATAATGGTCAGATGAGCGGCTGAATCGGTCAGTGCTCCAGCACCATGATCATGACTTCCTTGACGATAAAGGCAAACACGCCCAGGCCGAGAGCGAAGAACAGCACTGCGGTGCCGTAGCGTCCGGCTTTGGACTCCTTGGCCAGATCCCAGACGATAAAGCCCATGAAGGCAACCAGGCCAAAGATCATCAGCGGCATGGCAATGGTTTCGAACTGTTCGTAGGTCACGAGCGGCTCCGTTGAGAAAAAGGTGGGGCAGCAGTATACCGGCTAGTCGATCTGCCTGCCCGTCGGGTTCTGGCTAGTTCAGACCCAGATGTTTCAGCGGCAGTTCGGTGCTGGCGATGATCTGATTCAGTACAAAGCTGGAGCGGACGCTGGAAACCCCCTCGATACGAGTCAGCGTACCCAGCAGCAGTTGCTGGTAGTGTTCCATGTCCGGGACGACGACGCGCAGGTGGTAGTCGGCGTCCATTCCGGTCACCAGACAACAGTCCAGCACTTCAGGGCACTGGCTGATGACTTTCTCGAAACCGGCGAAGCGTTCCGGGGTGTGGCGGTCCATTCCTATCATCACGAAGGCTGTCAGCTTGAGGCCGAGCTTGGCCGGATCCAGCAGCGCTACCTGGCGCCGAATCAGTCCGCTTTCTTCCAGCGCTTTCACCCGGCGCGAACAGGGCGAAGGCGACAGGCCAATCCGCTCTGCCAGCTCCTGGTTGCTGATGCGGGCGTCGTGCTGCAGGGCGGCGAGAATCTTCAGATCGTAGCGATCCAGGTCGAGATTATTCATGGTGCTTTTCTCAGTTGCGCGTTTTTATGTATTTTTAGTTACTTGTTGCTCATATCGCAAGATTATGTGCAAAAACAGGTAATTTATTTCTCGCAGATAGGGATATTATTTTCACCAGATTCAGCCGAAGCCGATCGTCCAGACCGCTTCGTCCACAAGGCGAAACGGGGCCACAGCATCCAGAAGGTGTGAGGCCAGTCGGTTACCCAGCCCACGAGGCACGGGAGCAAAGGCATCATCCCAAGAGGGTGGAGGAGGACGTAAAAAGGCGAGCTGCCCTGCAGGCAGCTCGCCTTTTTTTATTTGCAGTCTGAAGGCTGCGGGCTTGCCCATAGATCAGCCACTTGCTCAAACTCATGGCTTCCAGCTGATGGTCTATGCCGGGTCCTTGTGAACCAGCACGTCGGCCTGCGGGAAGCGCTCGACAATTGCCAGCCGAACCTGCTCGCCACGCGCGTGGGCGTCGGCCAGAGTCAGAGTAGCGGGTAGCTCAAGGTGCAGCTGCATGAACCAGTGCTGGCCGGACTCGCGGGTGCGCAGCTCGTGTACGTCGATGACGTCCGGCACCGCGCGGGCAATGCGCAGGGCTTCGGCGCGAACCTCGTCCGGCAGCTCGTGGTCCATCAGAATCTGAATCGCATCCAGTCCGATACGTACCGCGCCGTAGCCAATGAAGAGCGCAATGCCCAGACCAAATAGCGCGTCGGCCCGCTGAATGCCGAACTGGGCCAGCAGCAGCGCAACGATGATGCTCAGATTCAGCAGCAGGTCAGACTTGTAGTGCAGTGAGTCGGCACCAACCGCGGTGGAGTTGGTGCGGGCGATAACGTGCTTCTGGATCGCGAGTAGTGCAAGGGTTGCGATGATCGAAAAGACCATGACGGCGATGCCGGCCCAGGCGGCTTCCAGCGGTTCGGGGTGGAGCAGGCGGTTGATGCCCTGCAGCAACACCAGTACGGCCGAGCCGGTGATGAAGGCCGACTGTGCCAGGCCAGCCAGCGCCTCGGCCTTGCCGTGGCCGAAGCGGTGTTCCTTGTCGGCGGGTTTGAGTGCATAGCCAACTGCGAACAGGTTGATGATCGAGGCGGCGGCGTCCATCAGCGAGTCGATCAGGCCGGCCAGCAGGCTGACTGAGCCGGTGGTCAGCCAAACGGTAGCCTTCAGCGCGATCAGCACCAGTGCCACGCCGACCGAGGCGCGGGTAGCCAGCCGCAGCAGCCGGGCGCGCTCTTCTCCCATTGCGTGCGGTTTGCTCATCAGCCACGCCCCGTCAGTTGCAACATTGCCAACTGAGTGGTTGAGTCGGCCCTGATCTGGCGCGCCTGTGCCAACGGCAAGTCCTTCCCCAGCTCTTGCTTGAGAATGTGCTGCAGCGCGGCGGTATCGACCCGGCCATCAGCATCGACTGCCTGCTGCAATGTTTCTGGTGCCACGCTGTATTTGCCGCCCGGCAGATAAATGGCGCCGGTGGTGAAGTCGATGCCGAAGGCGATCAGCCCCGGGATGATAAAAATCAGCAGGCCGATACCGTTGAGAATGGCCACCCCCGGATCGATCTGGCCACTGATCTGACCACGGCGTTCGGGGTAGAAGATGGTGCCGCAGGCGCTGAGTTGGGTGGTCAGAGCAGTGCAGAGTACGACGGCGGCCAGCGATTTGAGACGGCTATTCACGGAGAAGGACTCACGGCAGGAGGTTGGACCGAAAAACCGTCCTAGCATAGCGGGCGACCCGAGTGACGGAAAGTCTGCGGCCGCTATAATGCGGGCTCATTTTTGTCAGTCCCGGCCTCATGAACAACCTTCCCGTTTCGCTGATTCTGCCCGAGCTCAAACAAACATTTGCTGAACAGCATTCGCTGGTTTTGCAAGCGCCGCCCGGCGCGGGGAAAACAACACTGGTGCCGCTGGCGCTGCTTGAATGCGATTGGCTGGCCGGGCAGAAGATCATCATGCTTGAGCCGCGTCGACTGGCGGCCAGAGCGGCTGCCGAGCGACTGGCTGAGCTGCTGGGTGAGCCGGTCGGGCAGACGGTCGGTTACCGCATCCGTCTGGACAGCAAGGTCAGCGCCGCCACCCGTATCGAGGTGGTTACCGAAGGGATTCTTCAGCGCCTGCTGCAGGATGATCCGGAGCTGCCGGGTGTCGGCGTGGTGATCTTCGACGAATTTCACGAGCGCAGCCTGGATGCCGATCTGGGTCTGGCGCTCTGCGTGCAGACCCAGCAGTACCTGCGGGATGATCCGCCGCTGCGGCTGCTGGTCATGTCGGCGACGCTTGACGCAGAGGGCGTCAGCCGTCTGCTGGATGACGCTCCGATTATTACCAGCCAGGGCCGTCAGTATCCGGTGGATATTCGCTATGGCGCACCGGCAACCCTGGGGCGCCCGAATGATGCCGAGGTGGTGCAAACCGTGCTGCGCGCGCTGGACGAGGAAAGCGGCAGCGTGCTGGTGTTTCTGCCGGGCATGGCCGAGATCTGCCGGGTATTGGCGCGGCTGGAAGAGGCGCTGGGCGAGCAGCAGAACGTGCTGCTCACGCCGCTGTATGGCGACCTGAATCTCGCTGCTCAGCGTCGTGCCATCGAACCGGTACCGGCGGGTCAGCGCAAGATAGTGTTGGCGACCGCGATCGCCGAGACCAGTCTGACCATCGAGGGCATTCGCGTGGTGGTGGATGCCGGCCTGTCGCGTGAGGCGGCGTTTGATCCGCTGTCGGGCATGAGCGCATTGCAGACCCGACGGGTGTCGCGCGCCGCCGCCGAGCAGCGCGCTGGCCGGGCCGGGCGCCTGGAGCCCGGCGTCTGTTACCGGCTGTGGTCGGCCCAGCAGCACGAGCAGCTGGCGGCGCAGCGCGATGCTGAAATACTGCAGGCCGATCTCGCACCGCTGGCACTGCAGCTGGCGCAGTGGGGCGTGCAGCAGCCCGATGAGCTGGTATGGCTGGACCCGCCGCCAACCGCCGCGCTGGATCAGGGGCGTGAGCTGCTGGAACGGCTCGGTGCCTTGCAGCGCGATGGCGCTAACTGGCAGCTCACCGAGCACGGGCGCGTGCTGGCCGGTTTACCGATGCACCCGCGGCTGGCGCATATGCTGGTGGAGGGGCAGCGCCTTGGGCTGGCCAAGTTGGCCGCCCGCATCGCGGCGATAGTCGATGAGCGCGATCTGCTGCGCCGCGCCGACAATGCCGATCTGAGTGTACGTCTGGCGCTGTTTGACGACCCGCGCGGCGCGGATGTAGACCGCGGCGCATTGCAGCGCGCCAAGCGTCTGGTTGAGCAATGGTCGCGTCTGCTCGCCCGGTTGCCGGCCACCGATCCGGTCAGTGACCCGCAGCACGACGACTGGCACGGCGTGCTGCTGGCGCTGGCCTATCCGGACCGTATCGCGCAGCGCCGCGGTGCAGCCGGCGCCGACTACCGTCTGGCCAATGGTCGTTCAGCCGGGTTTGCCGAGGTTGACCGCCTTCAGCAATCCGAATGGCTGGCGGTGGCGGCGCTGGGCGGGCAGGGCGGCCAGCGTCAGGCGCGGATTTTTATGGCTGCCGAGCTGAATGTGGCGCGTCTGCTGGCGGTTGAACCGGCGCTGCTGAGCGAACGCGATACGCTGGAGTGGGACAGCCGCAGTGAAACCCTGCTGGCCGAACGGCAGCAGCGCATCGGCGAGCTGATCTGGCAGCGCAAGGCGCTGCCGCAAGTGGCGCCCGAACAACGCCAGCGCGCGCTCTGCGATGTGGTGCGCAGGCAAGGCATTAACTTGCTGCCGTGGACACCGGAGCAGCGGCAGTGGCAGGCGCGAGTCCTGTTGCTGCGCGAGCTGGATCTGGCGCAGGGCGCAGACAGCCGCTGGCCTGACCTGTCGGACGCCGCGTTACTCGCCAGCCTGGAAGACTGGTTGGCACCCTATCTGGACAAGGTCAACCGGCTGGCGCATTTCGCCAACCTGGAGCTGGGCAATATTCTCGCCGGATTACTGCCCTGGCCACTGCCCAAGGAGCTGGACGAGCAGGCGCCGACCCACTGGACGGTGCCGACCGGCTCGCGGATTCGCATCGATTACAGCGAGACGCCGCCGGTGCTGGCGGTGCGTCTGCAGGAGATGTTCGGCAGCGCCGACACCCCGCGTATTGCTGGCGGCCGGCAGGCGCTCAAGCTGCATCTGCTGTCACCGGCCCAGCGCCCGGTGCAGGTGACCCAGGATCTGGCCGGCTTCTGGCAGGGCAGTTATGCCGAGGTGAAGAAAGACATGAAGGGCCGCTACCCCAAGCACTACTGGCCGGATGACCCGTTACAGGCGGAACCAACCCGCCGGACCAAGCCGCGCGGTACTTGAGCCGCGCACTAAATCAGCACATCCCTTACAATGCGCCCCTTTGCACCAGTCAGCGGAGAGCCCGATGGACAACACCAGCCAGATACTTGAGCGCAGCGCCGAGCTGTTCAGCGGTCAGCGCCTGCTGCTGGTCAATCCGCCGGCGGACGGCCTGACCCGCAGCCTGTCGGCCGACTGGACGCTCTGGTGCTGGGATTACGCCAGCAGCCGCGGCCTGGCCGGTGCGCTGCCGGAAGATCGCCTGGTGTTCTCTCATCTGTGCCCGCAGGTCGATGATCTGGATGCTGCGATTCTGGTCATGCCCAAGGCAATTGAGCGCGCCGAGTATGCGCTGGCGCAGATGCTGCCGTTGCTGGCGCAGGGCAAGCCGGTCTATCTGGTTGGCGAAAAGAAGGGCGGCATTACCCGGGCGGAGAAACTGCTGGGCCGCTATGGAGCGCACCCGGAGAAACTTGATTCGGCGCGGCATTGTCAGCTCTGGCGGGTGATCGTCGATCAGCCGGTTGCGCCATTCCGGCTTGAGGACTGGCGGCAGCAGTACGAGTTGAGGTTTGACGATCAGCCGCTGCAACTGGTCAGTCTGCCGGGCGTGTTCAGTCATGGCCGACTGGACGAGGGCAGCGAGCTGTTGCTGGCCGAGCAACAGGCGCTGCCGGCCGGCCGGGTGCTGGATTTTGGCTGTGGCTCTGGCGTGCTGTCGCTGGTCATGGCGCGGCGTAACCCGGGTTGCCGGTTTGAACTGGTCGATATCGATGCGCTAGCCATTTACTGCGCGCGGCAGTCGCTGGCGCTCAACGGCGTTGCGGCCGAGGTGCATGCCTCCGACGGGCTGAGTGACGTACACGGCCGCTTTGCCGCGGTTATCAGCAACCCGCCGTTTCATACCGGTATCCGTCAGGACACCAGCATCGCCGAACGCTTCTTCGAGCAGGTGACCCGTAACCTGCAGCCGGGAGGAGAGTTGCGCATCGTTGCCAACGGCTTTTTGCGTTACCCGCCGCTGATCGAGGAGCACATTGGGCCCTGTCAGGTGTTGCGTGAGAACAACCGGTTCAAGGTCTACTCGGCGGTCGCGCCGGGTTGATTCGCTTGGCCTTTGCCGTTATATTTGCGCCCGTCTTAGGGGAGTAGCCTCTGCGCAAGCGCCTGCTTGCACCGGCAAACGTCAACATAATTGATCCGCAGATCATGGCGTTTGCGACCCTCCACCGCTCAATGCGGTATCGGGTTTGACGAGACCTTTGACACGCGACCACCAGCCGAGGGCGGGGGTAGTCGTGTGTCAATGGAACCGTAATCCCGCCCTCTTCTGGAACCTCCGTGGAAGCTTTTTTCGTATCGAGCGGGATCGTCACGCTGGCTGAGATCGGCGACAAGACCCAACTGCTGGCACTGCTGCTGGCGGCGCGTTTTCGCCGGCCGTGGCCAATCATCTGGGGCATTCTGGTGGCGACTGTGGCCAACCACGCGATGGCCGGTGCCATCGGCCAACTGGTTGCCGACTACCTGAACGACACCTGGCAGCACGCCATTCTTGCCGTGTCGTTTCTGGCGGTTGCCGCCTGGACGTTGATTCCCGACAAACTGGATGAAGACGACGCGCCACCGGTTGGGCGTTATGGCGCGTTCGTTGCGACCGTCATTGCCTTCTTCCTCGCGGAGATGGGTGACAAGACCCAGATCGCAACGGTGGTGCTGGCTGCGCAATTCGATGCCTACGTCTGGGTAGTTCTGGGCACGACCGTTGGCATGCTGCTGGCCAACGTACCGGTGGTGATTTTGGGTAATGTCGCGGCAGAGCGCCTGCCGCTGACCCTGATCCGCCGCATTACCGCCCTGGCATTCCTGCTGCTGGGGTTGTACTCGGCGTGGCTGCTGGTGCAGCCGATGCTGACAACGGCGGGCTGAGTCAGGCGCCGTTGACGATACGGTTGCGGCCCTGCTGCTTGGCCTGATACAGGCTGCGATCCACGGCGTCGAGGAAGGCCCGTGGGTCGTCATGCTGACCGGGCACAATGGTGCCAATGCCCATACTGACAGTCAGAATCTGGCCCGCTTCCGAGTTGGCGTGGGGAATCTGCTCCTTGAAAATCAGCGAGCGGCAACGCTCTGCCACGCGCTCGGCAGCCTTGGCGTCGGTCTCCGGCAGTACCAGTACGAACTCTTCACCGCCGTAGCGGGCAAAGAAATCGCGCGAACGCGCTGCGGCGCCACTCAATGCCTGGGCAACCCGTTTAAGGCAGTCGTCGCCGCTGATATGGCCGTAGTGGTCGTTGTACTGCTTGAAGTAGTCGATATCGAGCAGAATGACCGACAGCGGCTGGCCGTTGCGCCGGGCATTGGTCCATTCCAGCTGCAGAATGGAGTCGAACATGCGACGGTTGGCGGCGCCGGTCAGGCCGTCCTTGAAAGACAGCTCCTCCAGTTCCTTTTGCAGGGTTTTCAGGCGTTCTTCGGTTTTCTTGCGCTCGCTGATGTCGAACATGAAGCCGATGAGGGCCTCAACCTCGCCATCCTCGTCACGTACCACATGAACCACGTCGCGAATCCATACGTACTCGCCGTCGGCAGTAAGTGCCCGGTAGTCGGCTTCGTGATCGGTTCCGGCCTGGGACTGGGATATGCAGAAGTTCACTACCCACTCGCGGTCCTCCGGATGCATGCGGTTGGCCCAGTCGTCGGCGCTGATCCAGCTGTCCTGTGTCCAGCCCAGCAGGTGTTCGATCTGCGGGCCGATGTAGGCGAAGGTCATGGTCTTCCAGTCGATCTTCCAGGGAATGGCCTTGGTTGATTCGAGCAGTGTCTTATAGACCGCGCTGTCGTGGGCTATCTCGGTGGCGATGTCGCTCATACCCGTATCCTGTTGACGTTTTTTTGTTCAGTGCTGAATGTAAGCATGCTTCATGCCAGTTGGCCATCACTTGGCGTTACACCTGATGACGTATTGCCTGCTGTCTGCCGTGCGCGCTGATACAGCGTCAGCAGCTTGGCCGGCTGGTCATAGACGATGCGCTGGCCGGCGCGCAAGTCGCGGCGCATCAGCCGGATCATTTGCTCCAGAACAGGCTGGGCGAAGCTGTCGGCAGGCTGTCCGGTGACCTCTGCCAGGCGCCCGGCAATCACGGGTGCATCGCTGACAACCGGGCAGATGCGGTAACCATAGCTGCCACCGATGGCCTGGGGAACCAGATCCATGAAGCGGTCGGGACGTTGGCGGAAGAAGCTCAGCGGCAGCCGGTAGGCGTTATTGCCGAGAATTGGCAGGTCGTCAGGTACCGCTTCCTCTTCGTCCAGTACCTGCAGGCGGGTCGCCAGCGGCAGCAGCCGGTCGAGCCGGTAGGTAGATGCCATGTGCCGATTGCCGACCCGAACCAGATTCGCAATCAGTTCCCCCAGAGACGCATGGCCGATAATGGCAGCACGTTTGGGTAGCCCGCCCCAGGCACCGTCTGCCCCGTTGAGCAGGGCCTCGATGACGGAGGCGTTCTCGACGCCTGCGCCGGCATGAATATGTACCAGCAACTTGAGTGGCGCAGGCAGACAGCGGCGAGCGACGGCGACAAAGGCGCCAACCTGGAACGGCAGGTAGGTGCCTCGATCATCTTCCATGCTCAGCCCGAAGATCGGCTGCTGTGCCAGCAACTGCAGTATCTCGATGGTTTCGTCAGGATTCTGGATGAAGGCATCGCAGCCATCGACGACGTTGATCATGATCCTGGGTGCGCCGCCGTCATCGCCACGGATGTTTTGCTGCAGCCAGGCGATGCTGGCGGGAATGCTGCGACGCAGGGTAGCGAAGTCGTATTGGCCGGCCATACCGTCCCGGCTCAGGTAGATCTCGTGCAGCGTATTGGGCACGCGGTAGTCGCGCAATTTGAGCATCGACGGCGAGGGCGTGAATTCACCGGTGTCGTTGACCAGCCCGAGATCGGTAAAGGCGTAGCAGCCGCTCATGTCGACCTGATGGTCGCGCAGGTAGATCATAAAGTCGTCGTCGACTTCCAGCTCGTCGGGCATGGCGTAGTCGAGGGTGCCCAGCAGAATGTTGCGAAAACCGAATTCGCGCAGCTTTGGCAGGATCTCCAGCTTGTCCTGCAGCGTCTGACCAACCCGGGCGCCGACCGGGTTCTCGCGCAGCGACAGGTCGATAAAGAACGGATCAATAGAGCGCAACCGGTCAATCTTGTCCTGCGCACCGGCCAAAATGGCGCGGGCATCGGCGAGCAACGTATTGTCTGGCATCATGGCGACCTTCCATGGTGGTCAAAAAACACTCTGTATAGCACTGCGCCGCCTGGTCAGCCAGTGTGCAGATGTATACAGGTGCGACCAAAGGACACTGCCGGGATGTCATCTTGCTGTGGAATGATGCGGCTTTTTGCGGAGTTTCTCGCTGATTCAAGGACGCCTGTCATGACCACTTATCCTATTTCACCCGTACGCTGCTGCCTGGCTGGTCTTGCCATGCTCTGGGCCGGCCTTGCCGGCGCGGCCGAGCCTATTGCCATTGGTCTTAATCTGCCACGCACCGGCCAGTATGCCCAGGAGGGCCTGATGCAGATGCGCGGGGCGATGCTGGCGCTGGACGAGATTAATCAGGCCGGCGGGTTGCTGGGACGTCCACTGGAGCTGCTGGAGCGCGACAGTGCGTCCAATCCCGAGCGGGCTGTGCGCAATGTTGACGAACTGGCCGATGCCGGCGCGCGCATGCTGTTTGGCGGTGCCAGCAGCGCCGTGGCCATTGCCGCAGGCAAGCGGGCCCGCGATCGTGGCCTGCTGTATTTCGGCACACTGACCTATTCCAACGACACCACCGGGCGCGATGGCCAGCGATACATGTTCCGCGAGAGCTACAATGCCTGGATGGCAGCGCGGGTACTGGCAGCACAATTGCAGGAGCAGTACGCCGGCAAGCGCTACTACTACGTGACCGCGGACTACACCTGGGGCCACAGCACCGAGGAGTCGATGCGCCACTTTACCGGCACGGATGATATGGCGGTGCACGGAGCTGTGCGGATACCGTTCCCGAATGCGTCGCTGCGTGAACTGCGCGAGGCGCTGCAGCAGGCCCGTGCTGCCGAGCCCGAGGTGCTGGTGCTGGTGCTCTTTGGTGATCAGATGGTCAAGGCGATGGGCCTGGTTCGTCAGCTTGGCTTCGAGAATGTGCAGGTGGTGGTACCCAATCTGACCCTGAGCATGGTCGAGCAGGCCGGGCCGTCAGTCATGGCCGGTGTGCTGGGTGCGGTGCCATGGACCTGGAATGTGCCGCGCGAGTTCGGCTTTGAACGGGGCGAGCAATTTGTCAGCACCTTTGCCGAACACTATCAGACTTATCCTTCCAGCTCGGCCGCATCGGCTTACAGCATTGTCTACCAGTGGGCTGACGCGGTTGAGCGCAGCGGGTCGCTTGAGAGCGAAGGGCTGATTCGTGCGCTGGAAGGGCACAGCTATCAACTGCTGAAGGATACCCAGACCTGGCGTGCATTCGACCATCAGAACCTGCAGACCGTCTATGCGGTCCGTATCAAGCCGCGCGCCGAGGTGATGGCTGATCCGCTGCGCCAGGACTACTTCAAGATCATCGGACAGCTCTCGGCTGAAGAGGCGGCGCAGACGCTGGAGCAGTGGCAGGCCGAGCGCAAGGCGGCCGGTCAGCCCCTGCGCTTGCGCTAAGCGACGCTCAAAACCCCTGTTGCTCCAGCAGTGTCGCCAGCTGCTGGAGAATCCCGATGCCCTGCACGTCAGTTTCCAGCCAGGGCAGTTGCGGACGCGGCAGGTGGCCAAGCTCGCCATCAATGCGCTGCAGGTAGCTGGCTTCCTGCAGCCGACGTTGTTGCAGGAAGTGGCCGTCGGCGCTGTCGGGTATGACCCGGTTGACCAGCGCCGCAGCGACCGGAATCTGCGCCTGCTGCAGACTCTCTACTGCCCGTACCGTCTCCAGAATCGGTAGCCGCTCGGCTGTCAGCACAAACAGAAAACCGCTGGTTGCCGGATCCTCCAACTGGCGGCGGGCCTGGTGAAACAGTCGCCTGCGGTTGCGCAGGGTTTCGGCAACGCTGCGGGTGCGCTGATCCAGGCCGCTCAGCGGATCCTCGTTGGGATCGTCAAACGGGCTATTGAGATCTCGGCCGCTGCGCGGGGTCAGGTGCTGCAGCACCTTGCCCAGCTCGGCGGACTTGCGGTTGTGGCTGAGCAGGCCATCGGTCCAGGCGGCCATGGCCTCAGGCAGGGTGAGCAGGCGCAGGGTGTGCCCGGTCGGGGCAGTGTCGAAGATAATCAGGTCGTAGTCGTCCGGCGGTGCGGTGACCAGTCTGGCAATGCGCTCGAGCAGTGCCGCTTCCTGGGTGCCCGGTGAATGGCGGGTCAGCTGCATTTGTCGGGTGAGCTCAGTCAGCATCTCAGGTGCTGCCAGCTTGCGCATTTGCTCAATCACCCGCTGCAGGTGGGCGTCCACCTCGGCGTCGGGGTCGATTTCCAGCGCGTCCAGATTGGGCAGCAGGCGTTTTGGGCGATCATCCAGCGGGCGGTCGAACACATCGCCCAGGCTGTGCGCCGGGTCAGTCGAGACGATCAGGCAGCGCTGCCCCCGGCTGGCCGCCAGTACGGCCAGCGCCGCAGCGACCGTGGTCTTGCCGACGCCGCCCTTGCCGCCGACCCACAGCAGGCGGCGGTGCAGCAGGTCAAGGTTGGAAGTGGAAATATCGACTCTCCCGGTCAGCAGCAGCGGAAATGGTCCAGCGGCGAGTGTTCCATACCCATGCGCCGGTGCCAGTCGTGGAAGCGTTCAAGCAGCAGTGGCTGCAGCTCCAGCGTGTAGTAGGAAGCCGGGTTGGGTACGCCCATCATCTCGCTGAACACCAGCAGCATGAACAGGTCATCATGGTCACGCCGGCTGCGGGCAATCGCGCCCCGGTAGCGGGAGCTGTAGGCCTCTTCCAGGAAGAAGCGCGCCTGACTCAGCCAGGCGCGCCATTTCTCGCCACGGTCAGCGGCCATCGGCTTGCTCCGCTGCTGCCAGTGCCAAGTGCCGTTTCAGCGCCGCAGCGCACTCCAGCGCGACCAGAATGGCGGCAATCAGCACGACGATATCCAGCCCCAGCAGGAAGTAGTTCTGCTGGTCGTAGAAGGTCTTGAGCTGGATTACCAGCGCGGTCACCGTCATCACCAGCAGGAAGCACAGCGGCAGCAGGGTGTACCACATGGGGCGGCGGTAGTGCACCAGCATCACCGTAATCACCAGCAGGGTCAGGCCGGCGAGCAACTGGTTGGTGGTGCCGAACAGCGGCCATATGATCATGCCGCCGGAGCCGTCCGCTCCGCCGGCGCCGAAGGCCAGCAGCAGGCAACTGCCGATCGCCAGCAGGGTGGCGGGCAGCGGCTTCTTCATCCACTCCTGATGATAGATCTCGCCCCATTCCTGGAAGATATAGCGCTGCAGACGCAGCCCGGTATCCATGGTCGTGCCGGCGAACAGGGCGGCCATTACGGTCAGCAGGGTGGCGGCGGTCACTTCGGGCAGGCCCAGACCGTTGTGGATGACGTAGGCGCCGCCCTGCACGAAGGCGGTGACCCCGCCCTGGCCAAAGGCGCTGTACATGGCTTTCCAGTCTGTCAGGCTGGCAAAGCCGGCACAGGCAACCAGAATCGCTGCCAGTGACAGGCAGCCTTCACCGATGGCACCGAAGTAGCCGACGAAGCGGGCGTCGGTTTCCTTGTTCAGCTGCTTGGAGGTGGTGCCGGATGACACCAGCCCGTGGAAGCCGGAAATGGCGCCGCAGGCGATGGTGACAAACAGCAGCGGCACAATCGAGGGGGTGCCTGCCGGCACGTCGTCATTGATCATCGGCGCGACCAGCGCCGGGTTCAGCAGCATGATTGCGCCGTACAGAATCAGCAGGCCGACGAACAACTGCAGGCCGTTGATGTAATCACGCGGTTGCAGCAGCATCCACACCGGCAGCACAGACGCGACGCCTGCGTAGAGGAACAGCAGCAGAATCCAGATGGCGTTGCCCGAGAGTCCTGCAACCTCGGCCGGCATCTGAATCGGCACCGACGGGCCGGCCCAGATCAGCGCGTAGAGCGCAACGACGCCAACCACTGAAACGACCGGCAGGCTGATCATGCGGCGATAGATCAACTGGCCGACGATCAATGCGACGACAATCGCACCCCAGACTGGCAATACGGCAGTCGGGAAGCTCATCATCAGCTTGGCGATGACCACCGCAAATACGGCGTTGACCATCAGCAGTACCAGGAAAATCACGATCATGAAGATGCTGCGGGCGCGCTTGCCCACTACGTCGCCGGTTAGCGAGCCGACCGATTTGGCCTTGTTGCGCACACTGGCCCAGACCGCGCCCATATCGTGGACGCCGGCGAAGAAAATGGTGCCCATCACCACCCAGATGAAGGCCGGAAGCCAGCCCCAGATGACTGCAATGGCCGGCCCGACGATGGGCGCGGCGCCGGCGACGGAGGTGAAATGGTGACCCCACAGCACGAAGCGGTTGGTCGGAACGAAGTCGATGCCATCCTCGAATTCGTGCGCTGGCGTACGAAAATCCGGGTCGAGGCGATAGATCCGGTTGGCAATGAAACGGGAGTAGATGAAGTACCCCAGGGTCATCAATCCCAGCCCGATCAGTAGCAAAATGGCTGCGCTCATGCTGTGGCTCCAGTGTTATAAGTTTTGTCGGATCGCCTGTCGGAGCATCTGCTCCGCCGCACTGCCTACTATAGCCCAGGGCGGGCCGGCGGGTCGCCGGGAGGAACAGGGCAATGTGAAGCAGGCACGCAGCAGCCTGATATCAGGTCAGTAGGTCAACGGCTTGCCAGATACAGGCCGCACCCAATCAGCAGCCCGCCCCCCAGACGTTGAAGCCCCCGGCCCTGGCGGGGCAGGGCAAGGCGACTGCCAAGCACTGCATAGAGTGTCTTGACCAGCAGCAAGGCCACTGCGGTGGTAATCAGTACTTGCAGCGCTACCCCGGACGACAGTGGTGTGGTTACAAACAGAGGCAGGAAGCTGGCGTAGAAAATCAGTGCCTTGATATCGCCGAGGGTAAGCAGCAACCCCGCGATCAGACTGTGCCAGCTGCTGCCGGTCGAAATGGGCAACGCCTGCTTTGTATGCGGTTGACGCCACAGGGACCAGCCAAACCAGATCAGGTAGGCCGCTGCCAGCCAGCGCAGCAGGTTGAACACCCCGCCCAGGCTGTCGATTACCACCTGCCAGCCCGCCAGCGCCAGCGCGGCCAGCAGCAAATCGCCGAGGGTGATGCCGATTGCTGCCGCAACACCCTGGCCAACGCCGTATCGGGCACTGCGCACAACGACCAGCGCCACACTGCTGCTGGGCAGCGCCGCCAGCACCGTCAGGGCAAGAAACAGCGAGAGCAGCTCGCCGGCGTTCATCAGTGGATGTGTGGCTTGAGCACCCGGTCACGGCTGGCCGGGTAGCGTTCAAGCAGATGTGCCGGGCGAGTCGGGCGGGTGACCAGGTTGCCGCCGCAGTTCGGACAGCAGCCTGCGAAGCGCTGCGCGCAGTCGTGGCAGAAGGTGCATTCGAAGCTGCAGATCAGAGCATCGGATGCATCGGCGGGCAGGTCGCGGTCGCAGCATTCACAGTTGGGGCGCAGTTGCAGCATGGCAGATACCGGCAAGATGATTATTTGCAGTTATAGCAGCGGCTGATGCCCGATGAAACCCGCTGTATATGGTGTAGTCTCATCCGTTAAACCCAGTCAAACGTGAGTAACACCATGCAGAACCTGACCATTGATATCGTCTCCGACATTGCCTGCCCCTGGTGCGCCATCGGCTATGCTCGCCTGGAGCAGGCTCTGGCGGCGCTGGAAGGCGAGGTGGGAGCAAAGGTGGAGTGGCACGCCTTCGAGCTCAATCCCGATCCGGCCCAGCGGCCGATGCCGATTGTCGAGGCGCTGTGCCGCAAGTACGGTCGTAACGAGGTCGAGGTGCGGGCGGCGCAGGATGACATGATTCGTATCGCCACCGGTCTCGGGCTGAATTTCACCCATATGCAGGAACGCTACACCGCCAATACCTTCGATGGTCACCGCTTGGTGAAGTGGGCGGCTGAGCACGATCGTCAGACGGCGATGAAACAGGCCCTGTTCGACGCCTACTTCGGAGAAGCAAAGGACGTCAGCAACAGGGACGTACTGCTCGATGCCGTGTGTGCCGCCGGGCTCGATGCGGCAGAGGCCGAGCAGGTGTTGACCAGTGACAGGTTCGCCGACATTGTTCGCGCCGACGAGGCGCACTGGCAGCAGGCGGGTATCTCGTCGGTACCGGCCTTCGTGATCAACGGCCAGTACCTGATTTCCGGGGCACAGGAACCGGATTATCTGGTTCAGGCGCTGCGCGAGATTGCCGGGCGCCAGGGGGCGTCGGCCTGAGCGTCAGAGGGCCCTGATATGGATTTGGCAGGATCTGCAGCAAGGGTGAAATATTCTCCTGTCATCATGAGGCTTACGGATGTCCTTACAGAAGGTATGTCATGGCAACTGCCCCCTCATCTGAAACCCTGCCTCCGGGCCCGTCTGATCTGAGTCGCCGAGAGGCATTTCGCTTTTGGCTGAAGCTGGGGTTTATCAGTTTCGGTGGCCCTGCCGGGCAGATCGCATTGATGCATGACGAGCTGGTTTCCCGGCGTCGCTGGTTATCCGAGCGGCGTTTTTTGCACGCCCTGAACTACTGCATGCTGCTGCCCGGGCCGGAGGCGCAGCAGTTGGCGACCTATCTGGGCTGGTTGCTGCATCGCAGTTGGGGTGGGGTGGTGGCTGGGCTGCTGTTTATTCTGCCATCGCTGGGTTTGCTGATCTTGCTGGCCTGGGTGTATCTGGTTTACGGCGACGTGCCGCTGATTGCAGGGGTGTTCTACGCGATCAAGCCGGTGGTGGTCGTCGTGGTTGTTCAGGCGGCCTGGCGGATCGGCGGTCGGGTGTTGCATAACCGCTGGCTCTGGGCAATTGCGCTGGCCGCTTTCGCAGCGATATTCGCCTTGCAGCTACCTTTTCCTCTGATCGTGCTGGCGGCAGCGTTGGCTGGCACCGTTGGCGGGCGATTGCTGCCGTCGGCCTTTTCGCCTTCTACGGCCGCTCACGCGCCGTCTGATGGCGGCGGGGATGCGCTGTTGAATGATCACAGCCCGATACCCGAACATGCCCGCTTCAGCTCATGGCGTTTGGCGAAGCTGCTGCTGATCGGAGCTGCGCTTTGGGTCTTGCCGATGGGGCTGCTGACGTTATGGCAAGGCTGGCATGGGCCGTTGACCCAGATGGCCTGGTTCTTTACCAAGGCAGCCTTGCTGACCTTCGGGGGGGCCTATGCTGTGCTGCCCTATGTTTATCAGGGTGCTGTACTGCAATACGGCTGGCTCTCGCCGCTGCAGATGATCGACGGGCTGGCGCTGGGCGAAAGCACCCCGGGGCCTTTGATCATGGTGGTGGTGTTTGTCGCGTTTCTTGGTGGCTATCAGGGCGCATTTTTAGGTGCTGATCAGGCGCTGGCTGCTGGCATGCTGGCGGCGCTGCTGGTCTGCTGGTTCACCTTTCTGCCGTCGTTTCTGTTTGTGCTGGGCGGTGCGCCGCTGATCGAAGCTACCCGTGGCGAACTGCGTCTGACTGCCGCCCTGACTGGCGTAAGTGCTGCTGTTGTGGGCGTTATCGTCAATCTGGCGCTATTTTTCGGCTGGCACGTTGTCATGCCTGCCGAGACTGCCGGGCCGGACTGGCTGGCACTGGGCATCGGGCTGATCGCGGCCGGTCTGCTGTTTGGGAGGGGCTGGACGGTGCTGCAGACCCTGCTGCTTGGTGCTGCAGCAGGGCTCTTGCTGGGTGTATCAGGGCTGTTGTCCTGATACCGCTCAGGCGGCTGAGGTCGCCGGGCCGCCGAGGCGGTTCATCAGGGTGCGCAGCAGCACGCCGTAAAGCGGCAGGAACAGCAGCATGCTGATGAGCAGTTTGATGGCATAGTCGACGGTAGCGATCTCGACCCAGTGCTCGGCCATGAACGGATTGCTGCTGTGCCAGAAGGCGACCGAGAAGAAGGCGAAGGTGTCTGCCAGGTTGCCCAGCACGGTCGACAGGCTTGGTGCGATCCACCAGGCCTTGATACGGCGCAGCCGGTCGAATACCTGGATGTCCAGCAACTGGCCGATCACGTAGGCAACGAAACTGGCCAGCGAAATGCGCAGCACGAAGTCATTGAACGACAGCAGTGCGTCGATGCCGCGGTAGCTGCCTTCCTGAAACACCACCGACACTACATAGGACGCAACCAGCGCCGGCAGCATGACGCGCGCAATAACGCGGCGCGCAGCCTGTTTGCCGAGCAGGCGAACGGTCAGATCGGTAGCCAGGAAAATGAACGGAAAGCTGAAGGCGCCCCAGGTGGTGTGGTAACCGAACAGGGTGATCGGCAACTGCACCAGGTAATTGCTGGCGATGATGATGGCAATGTGAAAACTGATCAGCAGTGCGAGCGCGCGGCGCTGCATGCCGGAGGTAAGTACGGTCATGGTCTGTCCTTTTTTACGATTCGAGTCTGCTGACTCGCCGTTTTGTCAGATGGGGTGAGGGAACCCATGTCGTTCGGGGTCGAACGGCGCGCAATTGTACCGGTTTTGCACGGATTGACCAGCGTATTCGCTGCATTCCGACCGGCGGGGCAAGCTCGCCGGCCGGAATCTGCTTACTTGGCAGCTTCGTACAGGCCCTGAACGCGGGGAGCAGCAGAGCGCAGTGTCTCAATACGGCCGGAGGAAGAGGGGTGGGTGCTCATGAATGCCGGTGGCTCGCCCTGCGATGCGGCCTGCATTTTTTGCCACAGAGTCACGGCGGCCTGCGGATCGTAGCCGGCGCGTGCGGCCAGCTCCAGGCCAATCAGATCGGCTTCGCTCTCGTTGGCTCGACTGTTCGGCAGCGTCAGGCCATATTGCACCGCCATCTGAGCAGCCTGACTTCCGCCTTCGCCCAGGCCCAGCAGGGCGCTGGCCAGTTGGGTGCCCATCTGGGTGGCATAGGCTCGAGAAATAGCCTCGCGGCCATGCTCGCGCAGGGCGTGGGCAATCTCGTGCCCCATGATCTGGGCTATTTCGGCATCGGTCAGTTGAAGGCGATCGATAATTCCCGAGTAGAACAGAATCTTGCCGCCGGGTGAGCAACTGGCATTGAGCTGGTCATCCTTGATCAGGTTGACTTCCCAGTCCCAGCTGCTGGCATCGGGGCGGAAGTGCGGGACCTGTGCGATCAGCTTGGCAGCGATACCATTGAGTCTGCGCACGGTGGCAGCGCTGGTATTCAGCAGCCCCTGCTTTTTGGCTTCAGCCAGGGTCTCGTTGTACGACTCGGCAGCCATCTGGTTGACCTGCTCGCTGGACAGGCCGCTCATCATATACTGGGTGCGGTTGACGCCGACGTTACCGCCTTGAGTGGTCTGCACGCTCTGACAGCCAACCAGCAGCACAACAGGCAGGAGAAGGGTGAATCGCAGTCGCATTGGGCTCTTCCTTGCAAAACGAAGTTGAAATTCGGCCGATGCTCCGCCTGGAAGCACCGGCCCCGCGTTATCGGTTGGCAGCGTCTTCGATGCTGTCGCCGACCTTCTGAATGTCCTTGCCCAGCCCTTCCATCGTGTTGCAGGCGCTCAGGCCGGCAAGACTGAACAGGACAGACAGCAGCAGTACCCGTGATCTCTTCATGCTCTATTCTCTCATCAGGCGTAAAATATTATTGCAGGCCTCTGGGGAACAGCCCCGCGGGCATTCAACGGTGAAAGATTACGTTATTGGACCGGTATTTGGACAATTGTATGCAACGGGCTGCAGATTTTTATGCTGTGGCCGATATTACGGATGAACCGGTGTCCTGCGCCGCTCTGTCGTTCCCGCGTCGAGGTATTTCATGAAATTCAGGTCAATTCAGCTTTCCATTACTGTGCTGGCAGGTGCCTGTCTGTTTATCGCTGTTGGCGTCATGACGCTTTACTCGGTTTATTCCGCCGAACGCAGTCAGGCGTTGGTGCAGGAACGGTCGCGGGTGTTGATCGATGATCTGGTCAGGGACCGCGTGATGGCGATAGCGGGTGGTGAACAGGCGCGTATTCGTCGCTATCTGGAGTATCCGCTGACGGTAGCCACGCAATTGGCGCAGCTCAACTCGATGTTGGGACAGATTCAGGATGACGGGATGCCGGCGTTGATGATGGGGCGCGAGGAAATGACCCGCGTAATCCGCATGACGCTGGAGCAAAGCCCGCAGCTGTGGGATGCCTACGTCGGCTGGGAGCCAAACTCGCTGGATAACCTGGACAGCTTTTTTGAGGGAGTTGAAACCGACGGCTACAACGGCACAGGGCGCTACATGCCCATGTGGTTCCGTAACGAAAACGGCACTCTGTCGCTGGAAGCACTCGGCGATATGGAGAATGAAACCATCCTCGAAAATGGCGTGCGTGCCGGTGAGTATTACCTCTGCCCCCGTGAGACGCTGAAGCCCTGTGTGATCGACCCAGCCCCTTATGAGGTTGGCGGCAAGACAGTGTTGCTTGCCTCCTTTACTGTGCCGATCGTCAGCGACGGTGAGTTCATGGGTATCGCCGGTGCCGATCTGTCGATGGAGTTTCTGCAGCAGATGCTGCATGAGAGCAATCAGGATCTCTACGACGGCCAGGGCGAGCAGGCTCTGGTGAGTGCTTCCGGGCGGCTGGTTGCGTTCACGGGCGAGGGTGCCAAGCCGGGCGATCATGCCTCTTTGGTGCTTGATCAAATGGAAATGGACGCCATTGCCGCTGTGGGCAGGTCCAACGAGCCGCTTTTTCAGATCGAGAGTGAAGGTGTGGATCATCTGCAGTTGATCATGCCGGTCACGCTGCCGGGCACAGATGTGCGTTGGTCGCTGCTTATCAAGTTACCGCTTGCGGTGGTCATGCAGGACTTCAATCAGCTCGATACCGAGCTGACTGACATGCGCCAACAGGACTCCATGCTTTTGACCGGCATCGGTCTGCTGGTTGCGCTGGCGGGTCTCGGTGTGATGGTGTTGCTGGCTTACGGTCTGGCCAAGCCCGCGCGCCAGCTGGTAGCCATGCTGGACGATATTGCCAAGGGCGAAGGCGATCTGACCAAGCGTCTCAATGTGGAGCGGGCGGATGAGCTGGGTGATATCGCCCGGGGCTTCAATGCGTTTCTCGACAAGCTGCAGGGCATGATTCGTGAGGTTGTCGGTTCGGTTCAGCAGGTCACCGATGCCTCGGAACACACCGCCGACATCGCGCTGCGGACCAATGACGGGGTACAGCGTCAACTCAGCGAGATTGATCTGGTCGCGACGGCCGTGACAGAAATGACTGCGACCGCACAAGATGTTGCACGTAACGCCTCGCAGGCGGCCAGCGCGGCTCAAAATGCCGACGGTTCCGCTTCGCACGGACGTGAGGTGGTGCGGGCAACGTCCGAAACCATTCAGAACCTCTCGCAGGATATTCAGCGTGCGGTCGACAGCGTGCAGGCACTGGCACGCGACAGCGAAAATATCACCGGTATTCTGGACACCATTCGCGGTATTGCAGAACAAACCAACCTGCTGGCGCTGAATGCGGCCATCGAAGCGGCTCGCGCCGGTGAGCAGGGTCGCGGCTTTGCGGTGGTTGCCGATGAGGTTCGTAACCTGGCGCAGAAAACCCAGAGCTCGACCGAAGAAATTCAGCATATGATCGAGCAGCTGCAGAATGGAACCCGCGAGACCGTCAAGGTGATGGAGCAAAGCCGTGCCCGCACCGATCAGAGCGTACTGCAGGCGGAAGAGGCGGATGCAGCCTTGACCTCGATTACCCAGGCAGTATCAGTGATCAATGATATGAACAATCAGATCGCGAGTGCCGCCGAGGAGCAGAGTGCGGTTGCCGAGGATATCAATCGCAACGTCATGACCATCGACACGGTCGCCAAGGATGTGGCCAAGGGTGCCGATGAGGCCTCCCAGGCCAGTGCGTCACTGACCAAGCTGGCAGAGCATCAGCGCCGTCTGATCAATCAGTTCAAGGTTTGAGCCGGACCTGCGGGGCTGCAGCAATGCGGCCCCTGGGTAGCCGGGTTGCTGACTGCTGTGCTGACAGGGTAGGCCATCTCGATACGGCTGTCGGCATTCAGCAACAATGGCTGCAGGGCCGTCACCGCCGTGCTCTCGGCCAGCCATATGGCTTGCTCCGCGCTGTTCAGGGCTGCCGGCATACGGTCGCCAAGCCGGTTTGCCAGGCCTTTGGCAGGTACGGTGATCAGCGCGCAACTGTCCCAGTACTGACCGTCATCCAGCTGGTAGCGTTCCCAGATACCCGCCAGTGCCAGCCCGCCTTCCTTGCGCCGCAGATACCAGGGTTGCTTGCGTTGCCCCTGCTGCAGCCAGAGGAAATAGCCGTCGACGGGCAGGATGCAGCGCCGCTGGGCGAAGGCCTGCCGGAACATGGGTTTTTCGTGCAGGTATTCAGCCCGGGCCGAAAAGCTGGCCCGGCTGAGGTCCTTTAGCCAGCCCGGCGTCAGGTTCCACAGGACAGAGGCGCACTCCAGCTGGCCTGCTGTCTTGCGCAGAATCAGCAACGGTTTGCCAGGGGCAATATTCCACTGTGGCTTCCAGTCGTCGGGCATTGTGGTATGGGGCTGATTGAACTGGGCCAGGCGACCGCTCATGGCTGGGGTAGCTCGCTGTCTTCTTCGTTGATGGGGCTTGCCTGGAGATAGGCATGGATCAGCTCGGTACTGCGATCGACGTCTTCGTCTTCAACCCACAGGCCAAGCAGGTCATGCACTGGCAGATCGCCAATGGCCCCCTGCAGATAGCCGCCGCTGATGTGGCTGCGGATGTGATGGTCGGCCAGTACGGCGGTCAGCAAGCTGGCCTCCGCCATGTCGGCGGGACGGTAGATACGCTGCATGCTCAGTCCTGTTCGCGGCGCAGGTCGACGTGATAGTCGTCGCCTGCGTCGTCGATCCATAGGCTGACGTGGATCGGCTGGCAGCAGACCTGACAGTCCTCGGTATAGGATTGGGCTCCACCGCTCAGGTCAAGCAGCAGGGTGATGGGTTCGCCGCAGTGAGGGCAGACCAGATTCGCTTCTTCCAGTGCCTGCACCGTAAAGTCCCCGTACGTCTTGTATGTGACATGCAGTGTAGCTGCATCGTCAATCTGGCGAAACCACGGTGGGCAACGCATAATGCCCGGCTGACGACAAGACTCTGAGGGTGACATGAGCGAGTTCGAGGGCATTCGCCCCTACAACGATGCCGAAGTGCCAGCTGTGCTGGAGCGTCTGCTGTCTGATCAGGAACTGATGCGCATGCTGGCTGGCTACCGCTTCCCGCGCCTCAATCGCTGGCTACCGGGTGTTGCCCGGTCGCTGGTGCAACTGGCGCTCGGACGCGAGGCCCGTGGCGTCGAATCGGTTGATGATCTTCAGCACAGGCTGGAACCCTATCTGGATCGCCTGATAGAAAGCAGCACACTGGCTGTCACCTACAGTGGCCTGGATAACCTGCGCAGCGATCAGCCCCACCTGTTTATCGCCAATCATCGTGACATCGTGATGGATCCGGCGTTTGTCAATTATGCGCTTTACCACGCGGGGCACCCGACGCCACGTATTGCGATTGGAGATAATCTGCTGCAGCGGCCCTTCGTTGCCGATCTGATGCGCCTGAACAAGAGCTTTATCGTGCACCGCTCACTGACCGGTCGGCGCGAGAAGCTGCAGGCTTACCAGACCCTGTCTGCCTATATCAGCCACTCGATTGCCGAGGGGCAGTCGATCTGGATTGCTCAGGCGGAGGGGCGAGCGAAGGACGGTCTGGATGAAACCGATTCGGCGATCATCAAGATGTTCTGCATGAGCCGCAAGGCCGAAGCTGTTGCGGATGTGATTCGCTCGCTGAGCATGGTACCGGTATCGATTTCCTACGAATGGGATCCGTGTGACGGCATGAAAGCGCGCGAGCTGGAGCAGCGTGCGCATGCTGGCAGTTACAGCAAGGAGCCGGGCGAGGATGACCGCTCCATTGCCATGGGCCTGACGGGCTACAAGGGGCGGGTGCATGTGGCGTTTGGCAAGCCGCTGACGGAGGCCTTTGACGATGCCAGACAGGTAGCTGCGGCAGTGGATCGGCAGATTCTGGGTCAGTATCGCCTCTATCCGAGCAACTTTCTGGCATTTGAGCACTCAGGCGAACAGGTGCCAACGGCGCTGTCGAACTGGCGTACGGACTACACAGCCAGCGAGCTGGCGGCCGAGGAACAGCGTTTTGCAGCACGGTTGTCGGCGTTACCCGAGGCGCAGCGGCCATTCTGGCTGCTGCAGTACGCGAACCCGGTGCGCAGTCGCTTGCGGGTGATCGAGGAATCGGCCGGCGTCTGATCGAGGTCAGGTTCAGACGCGGGTGCTGACCAGACTGAGGAGCAGGGCCAGGCTGAGGCAGACGGTGCCGACGCTGTAGAACAGGCGATTGATGCGCTGATCGCGTTGCTGGCTGATGTCGGTTTCGCTGGGTGGCAGGGTCGCCAGGCGCTGGCGGCCGAGGCTGCTGCGCAGTTGGGTCGCAATCCACAGCCAGCTGCCATTGACGGCGAAGAACAGGGCCAGGCCGTTGAGGACCAGCGCCGGGTTTTCAAGGTAATACAACCAAGCTGCCTGCAGCGGGAACATGGCAGAACCTCCGGTGTCTCGGATTCGGGCAACCAGGTTCTATTGGCTTTTTTGTTGGTTACGACGAAACGCAAAAGGAATGTAACGACGCGCCGGAGTGGGCTCGTCTATTAATAAGCGCCGCAGATGTTATGCCAAGAGGCGATTAAATTCGACTCGATCTGTTCAAAATCCGATCAACGGTTACCACCTCCGGTGGTCGGTATTGCCTCTCTGCGAGACTGCGCGCACCCTTGTGAAACGGGCCTTGATGCAAGGCGGACCAATTGAGGTGACGATATGAAAAATCGGTATGTGGTGACTCTGATGCTCGGTGCCCTGCTGGCATTGGGCGGCTGTGCATCTTCGCTGAGCGGCGATGTTTACAGTCGGGATGATGCGCGGGCGCCGCAGACCGTGCGTATGGGGACAGTGGAATCGGTGCGTCTGGTGCAGATTGAAGGTACCAAGACCGTGATTGGCCCAGCCGCAGGGGCGGCCATCGGTGGTGTCGCCGGCAGCTCGGTGGGTGGCGGTCGTGGCAGCGCGATTGCCGCTATTGTCGGCGCAGTGGCTGGCGGCATGGCCGGTGCGGCAGCCGAGGAGGGGATTACCCGTACTCAGGGCGTGGAAATTATCGTTAACGAAGATGGTGGCTATACTCGTGCCTACGTTCAGGAAGTGGTTGAAGGGGTTAATTTTGCCCCGGGTGATCGCGTGCGCATCATGTCGGTGAATGGTCAGTCCCGGGTCGTCAAGTAACGCGCATGGAACCGGAATGGCAGCAGCCAGGGCGCTGCTGCCATAGCGTTGTTACGCATTTTGTAACGGATTCAGCTGCTTGCGTTGCTCGGCGATGGCAGCTTGCCCCTATAATGACGTGCGCCTCCTGACCATGCCCATTCCGTAGTTGCGGTATTGCTGGAACGGGAGCCGCAATGGCCATATAAGGAGTAAGTCCTGCATGACCCTGGCGCTGATCGTCATCCTCCCGCTGCTTGGCAGCCTGCTTCCACTGCTGTTCAAGAATCAAGGGCGTTCTCTTTGTGCCACGATGGCCATGGTTGCACCGGTCATCGGTCTGGCATTGCTCTGGCGGCATGCCGATGCGGTATTCGCCGGGCAAACTCTGATCCAGTCGCGGCCCTGGCTGAGCGAACTGGGGCTGAATATCAGTTTCCGGCTTGATGGCCTGAGTTTCCTGTTTGCCCTGATGATTCAGGGTATCGGCCTGCTGGTTATTCTCTACGCCCGCTACTACCTCTCCAAAAACGACCCGATGGGCCGTTTCTTCTGTTATCTGCAGCTGTTCATGTCGGCCATGCTTGGCGTGGTGCTGTCCGAAAACCTGTTGCTGCTGATGGTGTTCTGGGAAATGACCAGCCTGTCATCCTTCCTGCTGATCGGCTATTGGTCGCACTCTACCGATGCGCGCAAGGGCGCGCGGATGGCGCTGGCTGTTACCGGCGCCGGTGGTCTGGCACTGTTGGCTGGTATTCTCCTGCTGGGCCAGATTGTCGGGAGTTACGAGCTGACGGATGTGTTTGCCGCTGGCGAGCAGATTCGTCAGCATGCCCTTTATCCGGTGATTCTGGTGCTGGTGCTGCTCGGGGTGTTTACCAAGTCGGCACAGTTTCCGTTCCACTTCTGGCTGCCGCACGCCATGGCGGCGCCAACGCCGGTGTCGGCGTATCTGCACTCGGCAACCATGGTCAAGGCAGGGGTGTTTCTGCTGGCGCGCCTCTATCCGGCACTCGCTGGCACCGATCTGTGGTTCTACATCGTCAGCAGCGCCGGTATGGCAACGCTGCTGGTGGGCGCTTGTACTGCGTTGTTCCAGCATGACCTCAAGGGGCTGCTGGCCTATTCGACAATCAGTCATCTGGGCCTGATCACCCTGCTGTTTGGTCTGGATACGCGGCTGGCAGCTGTCGCAGCGGTGTTTCATATCATCAACCACGCCACCTTCAAGGCCTCGCTGTTCATGGCCGCAGGGATCATCGATCACGAGACCGGTACCCGTGACATGCGGCGTATCAATGGCCTGCTGCGGTTCATGCCGCATACGGCGGTGCTGGCGATGGTGGCCGCCTCGGCGATGGCCGGCGTGCCGCTGCTCAACGGCTTTCTCAGCAAGGAGATGTTCTTCACCGAGACGCTGGAGCAGCACATGCTCGGTAACTGGAGCTGGCTGATTCCGCTGGGTGCGACCCTGGGCGGGGTGTTTTCGGTGGCCTATTCGCTGCGCTTCGTGCACGACGTGTTTTTCAACGGCAAGCCGGTGAATCTGCCCAAGTATCCGCCACACGAACCACCGCGCTATATGCGCGTGCCGGTCGAAATTCTGGTGGTGATGTGTCTGGCGGTCGGTCTGGCGCCGGGCTTTACGGTGGCGGGTCTGCTGGCGGTAGCGGCGGAGTCGACGGTGGGTAACGCCTTGCCGGAGTACAGTCTGGCGATCTGGCACGGCTTCAACCTGCCTCTGTTTATGAGCTTCGCGGCCATGGTGCTGGGAATTCTGGTCTATTCACTGCGTCGGCCGCTGTTCGACTGGTATGCCCGCCAGCGGGATGTGGATGCCAAGCTGGTATTTGAGGCGGCGGTGCAGCGTCTGGTGCGGGGCGCGGGTCAGATAACCCTGCTGCTGGAAAATGCCTCGCTGCAACGCTACCTCCTCTGCCTGTTGCTGGCCGCACTGGTGGTGACCGGTTTCTGGCTGATCCAGCTGCCGGCGCTGCGGGGGCCGGTTGCCATGACCCCCGTTGACGGCGTAACCCTAGCCGGGGCCGTGCTGACCATGTTGAGTGCGGTTGCTACCGCGTACTGGCATCGCCTGCGGCTGGTATCGCTGGTGACCCTCAGTGTGGTGGGGCTGGGCGTGGTGCTGGCATTTGCCCGCTTTGCCGCGCCGGATCTGGCGTTGACCCAGATCTCGGTCGAGGTGGTCACCATCGTCCTGCTGATGCTGGCGCTGTTCTTTTTGCCGGCGCGGACCCCACGTGAGTCCTCGGGCCTGCGCCGTGGCCGTGACCTGATTATCGCACTGCTTTGTGGCGCTCTGGTGGGCGCGCTTGCCTTCGCCATGCTCACCCGTCCCTACGACAGCATCGCCGACTTCTTCCTCGCCAACAGCGTGACGGGTGGCGGTGGCCACAATGTGGTGAACGTTATTCTGGTCGACTTCCGTGGCTTCGATACCATGGGTGAGATCACCGTGCTGGCGATCGCAGCCATCGCCATCTATGCGCTGATCGATGGTCTGCGTCTGCGGGTGCCCGGTGCAGACAGCCTCGGCAAGCCCTGGGCGCAGCGTGGTGACCTGCTGATGCTGGTTAATTTGTCGCACGTCCTGTTGCCGCTGGCGCTGATGATCTCGGTGTACATCTTCCTGCGCGGACACAACCTGCCGGGTGGCGGCTTTATTGCCGGCCTGATTACCGCGGTCGCGCTGATCCTGCAGTACGTCGCCAGCGGCGAGGCCTGGACTGCCCAGCGCTGGCCGGTTAACTACCACTGGCTGGCAGGCGCCGGGGTGCTGATCGCCGGTGCTACCGGGGTAGGGAGCTGGGCCTTTGGCTATCCGTTCCTGACCAGCAGCTTCGGTCATTTCCATATTCCGCTGGTCGGCGAGATCGAACTGGCGACCGCAATGCTGTTTGATCTTGGTGTGTATCTGACGGTCGTGGGCGCAACACTGCTGATTCTGGCAAACCTTGGCAAATTGCCGCAGTCGCGGGTAGTCGGAGGAGATTTCTGATGGAGCTGCTGTATGCCATTACCCTTGCAGTGCTGACCAGTTGCGGTGTCTACCTGATGTTGCGGGCGCGCACCTTTCCGGTGGTGGTCGGGCTGGCACTGCTGAGTTACGCGGTGAACCTGTATCTGTTTGCCACCGGTCGTCTCGGTGATGCAGCGCCGGCGGTGCTTGGCAAGGCAGAGGTGTACGCAGACCCCTTGCCGCAGGCGCTGGTGCTGACCGCAATCGTCATCGGCTTTGCCATGACGGCCTATGCGCTGGTGCTGGCGCTGCGGGCGCAGGGCGAGCTCGACAGCGACCACGTTGACGGCAAGGGGGACCATTGATGAGTCACCTGCCAATTTTGCCCGTACTGGTACCGATGTTTGCCGGTGCACTGTTGCTGGTGCTCGGCGCGAGCATGGACACCAAGCGGGCACTGTCACTGCTGGCGACCTTTCTGCAGATTCCGCTGGCGGCGATGCTGGTAGTCGAGGCCGGACAGGGTATCGGGGTCTACGCCCTCGGTAACTGGATGCCGCCGTTCGGTATCGTGCTGGTGGTCGACCGGCTGAGCGCCCTGTTGCTGCTGGTAACGGCAATACTTGCCGCCGCAGCCATTATCTATGCGGTGCGTGGTGACGATGCCGCCGGTCGCAATTTCCATCCGCTGTTCCAGTTTCAGCTGATGGGCATCAACGGCGCCTTTCTGACCGGCGATCTGTTCAACCTGTTCGTGTTCTTCGAGGTCCTGCTGATTTCCTCCTACGCGCTGCTGCTGCATGGCGCGGGGTCGGCTAGGGTGCGCTCCGGCCTGCATTATCTGCTGCTGAACCTGACCGGCTCGGCGTTGTTTCTGATCGCCGTCGGAACCCTGTACGGCGTGACCGGAACGCTCAACATGGCCGACATGGCGCTCAGGGTGCGTGAGCTCGATCCGGCAGATGCCCCTCTGGTCGGGGCGGCGGGTATGCTGCTGCTGGTGGTGTTCGGTTTGAAGACGGCGGTCTTTCCGCTCTACTTCTGGTTGCCGCGTGCCTACGCGGCGGCGGGTGCACCGGTCGCCGCGCTGTTTGCGATCATGACCAAGGTGGGGCTGTACTCGATCCTGCGCGTGTATACGCTGATTTTCGGGGCCGATGCCGGGGCGCTGGCCAATATGGCGCTGTCCTGGCTTTGGCCGCTGGCTCTGGTAACCCTGTTGCTCGGTGCTATCGGTGCGCTGGCCGCCAGCACGCTGAGTTCGCTGACGGCCTATCTGGTCGTGGTATCGGTCGGCACCATGCTGGCAGGGCTGGCGATCGGGACGGCGGAGTCGCTGCAGGCGACTCTGTTCTACCTGATGCACTCGACCTGGATTACCGGCGCGCTGTTCCTGCTGACCGGTATCCTCCAGCGAGTACGCGGGCCGCGCTTCTCGGCGCGGCTGATTGCCGGGCCGCAATTACCGCATCCGATGCTGCTGGGAGGCGTGTTCTTCCTGATTGCCATGTCCATCGTTGGCTTGCCGCCGCTGTCCGGTTTCCTCGGCAAGCTGTTGCTGCTCGGCTCGGCAGGGCAGGGTGTCACTGCCGCCTGGCTTTACACCCTGGTGCTGGGTAGCGGACTACTCGGACTGGTTGCCTTGAGCCGGGCAGGCAGCACCCTGTTCTGGCGTCAATCCGATCAGGCCGCCACAGGTGAGCCGGTCGATGGCGCGCGCATGGGTGCGGTGCTCTTGCTGCTCGCTGCAAGCCCCGCGTTGGTGGTGATGGCCGGGCCGCTGTTGTCTTACCTGGCGCAGACCGCAGAGCAACTGCTCATGCCGCAGTTGTATATCGACGCGGTATTGTCGCTGCAACCCATTGCCGGAGGCGCCCAATGAAGCGACCTGATCGCGTGTTTCCGCACCCCTGGCTCAGTGTGTCTCTGCTGATAGGCTGGCTGCTGCTGATGAACTCGGTATCGGTTGGCAACGTCATCATGGCGGCCGTGCTGGCCACCCTTATTCCCTGGTTGACCCATGTCTTCTGGCCGCGGTCACCGCATCGGCTGCGCTTTGGTCGTTTGCTGATTTTTGCCTGCCGGGTGCTCAGTGACATCGTGCTGGCGAACCTGCAGGTCGCCAGGCTGATTCTCGGCTCGCGCCGTCGACTGCGGCCAGCCTTCGTTCATTATCCGCTGCAGTTGCAGCAGGACTTTTCGATCAGTGTGCTGGCCAGCACCATTTCGCTGACACCGGGGACGGTATCGGCCGATATCAGTCCTGATCGCAGCACGCTGCTGATTCATGGTCTGGATGTGGGCGATGAACAGGCGCTGATTGACCACATTCGTCAGCGCTATGAAGAACCCATTCGGGAGATTTTCGAATGCTCGACACCGTAGTTCTGCTCTGTCTGGGCATCATCACCGCAGCGCTGCTGCTGACCTTTGCCCGTCTGATCAAGGGCCCGGATCTGCCGGACCGGATACTGGCGCTCGATACGCTGTATATCAACGCTATCGCGTTGATCATGCTGCTGGGTCTGTATCTGGACTCCAACCTGTTTTTCGAGGCCGCACTGCTGATCGCGGTCATGGGGTTTGTCAGTACAGTGGCCATCGCCAAGCATTTGCTGCGTGGCAATATCATCGAATAGGAGAGGGACATGAGTGACGCGAGCTGGGTTGAATGGCTGGTTGCCGCACTGCTGCTGATCGGCAGCGTATTTGCCCTTGTCGGCGCCATCGGCCTGTTCAAGCTGCCTGATTTCTTCATGCGCCTGCATGGCCCGACCAAGGCTTCGACCCTGGGTGTCGGGGCGCTGGTACTGGGATCCATGGTCTACTTCAGTGCCCAGAGCGGCAGCATCAGTCTGCATGAACTGTTGATTACCTTCTTTTTGTTCCTGACTGCGCCGGTCAGTGCCAATATGCTGGCCAAGGCTGCCATGCATGAAAAGCTGCGCCGCGAACCCCGCACCCGCGGGGAACCCTGGGAGCAGTAGATACCGTCTTCCCGATCAGAGCGCTTGCACACTGACCGGGAAGACGGTATCTACGAGGTTGCCGCGGTCTTCAGCCGCGGCAGTCCGAAGACAATAGCCAGTACCGCCATTACACCCAACAGCCAGCAGTAGTGAACCTGGGTGATCAGCACCATCGGTGACAGCGCGGCCAGTGATCCGGCCAGCAGTATCTGGGCACCGTAGGGAATCAGACCCTGAATCACGCAGGAGAAGATATCCAGCAGACTGGCGCTGCGGCGCGGATCTACCTGGTAATGGCTGGCCAGATCCTTCGCTACGCTGCCGCTGATGATGATGGCGACGGTGTTGTTGGCTACAAACAGGTTGGTCAGACTGACCAATCCGGCGATCCCGGTTTCTCCACTGCGACGGCCCGCAGAGCGTGAGGTCAGCGCCTGAATGCGCTCGCGCAGCCAGTCCAGTCCGCCTTCCTGCTTCATGATGGCCGACAGGCCGCCAATCAGCATCGACAAAATGGTGATTTCCAGCATCCCGGCGAAGCCCTGGTAAATGTCGTTGCCGTAGCTGGCCAGTGCGTAGTCGGGCTTGATCAGCATACCGGTCACACCGGAGAGAATAACGCCAGTCATCAGCACGATCATCACGTCCAGACCGCAGAGTGCCAGCACCAGCACGCTCAGGTAGGGCACGACCAGCCAGGGATTGAAGTCTTCTGCTGCGGCGGCGCCTTGAGCGTCACCGACAATAAACAGCACCACCAGAGTGACTGCCATCGCCGGCAGGGCAATAATCAGGTTCAGGCGGAACTTGTCGCGCATGCCGACGCCCTGGGTGCGGGTAGCTGCGATGGTGGTGTCGGAGATGATCGACAGGTTGTCCCCGGCCATGGCGCCACCAATCACGGCGCCTACGGCCAGCGGAATCGACAGGCCAGTGGCCTCGGCAAAACCAAGTGCGATGGGGACCAGCGCGCCGATGGTGCCCATTGAGGTGCCCATGGCAGTGGAAATGAACACGGCAATCATGAACAGGCCGGGCAGGATCAGGCTGGGCGGTAATATGCTCAGGCCCATATTGACGGTTGCATCAACGCCGCCGATTGCTTTGGTGACACTGGAAAACGCGCCGGCCAGCAGGAATACCAGCGCCATGGTGATGATGTTGCGATCACCGATACCGTCGATAAAGGTCTGCAGGTTCTCGCGGTAGCTGGGCTTGGCCAGCAGCAGGCCCAGGATAATGGCAGGCAGAATCGCGACGGGTGCCTTGATCTGATAGAAGGCGAAGTCGGTCCCTGCGAGGCTGTAATAGATGCCGCTGCCGAGGAAGATCAGCAGGAACAGCAACAGGGGCAACAGGGCGCTCGCCCGGGGTTGTACGGGTGTAGGCATTGGGTGGTCTCTGACAGCAAAGGGAGTACGTCGGGCTATCCGACGTTAGCCGGCCAGTTTAGCAGAGGAATCCGACCTGCAGGGCACAGGTGGTCGGGAGTGGGCGGGCCGCAGCGGCCCGCCCGGATCGGATTCAGGGCGCCAGGGCAACGCTGGAGGCAGGGATCCGCGGGGTTATATTGATGACCACACGGCGGTTTTGCTCGCGACCGGCGGCGGTGGCGTTGTCGGCCCGCGGGTCGGCCTCGCCGAGGCTGATCAGCTCCATGTTGTTGCGGCTGACGCCGCCGAGCTGCAGTACGCTGGCTACCGCCTGTGCGCGTTCCAGGCTAAGACGCTGGTTGATGGTGTCGTCGCCCACGCTGTCGCTGTAGCCGGTCACCTGGATGTGACTGTCGGTGGCGCCGCGCAACAGCTTCGCGACCCGCGACAGTGGAACCAGGCCGGAGGGCAGCAGCAGGGTGCGCTTGGGGTGGAAGTTGCCATTGACCGGAATGATCAGGCGCACATTGTCACCCTCGTGCTCAAGTTCGTAGCGCTCCTCGGCGGCGATGGCGCGCAGTTCGTCGAGGTGCAGGTGAGTCCAGGGGGTAACCGGCTTTGGTGCAGGAGGTGGCGGTGGAGTAGCTTTGGTGCTTGAGCAGGCGGTCAGCAGGAGCAGAACACTTCCAAGTGAAATGGCAGAAAGCAGCTTCATTGTTATCTATCCACACGCGGGTCGGGAACCAAATGCGCTTGCGCGTATCGCAAGCGGGTTGATGTGGCACAGATTACCACTGGCTTGCTGGTTTGTGATCTCCCGTATGTCATGATTCAGACCTGAGTCCGCTTAACGCAAAGGAGTTCACAGATTGAGTCCGATTCGCTGGGGTAGGGCGGCGCTGCTGGCGCCAGTGCTTTTGAGTGGCTGTAGCGTGATGCAGGGTTTCTGGAGTGGCGAGCCGCAGCGCGTCAGTGGCTTGCTGGAGCGCACCACCGATGGCTTCGTGCTGCGTGAGTGCGGGAGTGAGCGGGTCATGGCATTGACAGAGTCGCAGATGCTGGAGGGGATTTATCAATTGGCCAGTCAGCCGGGGCAGATCGCCATCTTCACCGATCTGATAGGTGAGATTGACCGGCATGGCCGGCTGCACCCGGAGCAGGTGCTGCGAATGCAGTCGCACGGACGTGGTTGCAGTGATGACAGCGCGGACTCCGCGCAGTGGGTCGCATTGGGCTATCAACCTGCCTGGCAGGCCTGGCTGTCGCCAGCAGGGCTGGTGCGATCTGATGGAAATCTGACTTATCCGGCGCGCTCGGTGGTGATTGAACAGTTGCCGGACGGCGCGCTGAATGCAGCCACGCCGTCGGATCACCAGGTCGAGCTGTGGTTGTATCCGCAGGCCTGTCAGGATCCGGTTACCGGTGATTACTTTCACCTGCGGGCAACACTGACGGTCAATGGCGAGCAGCAGCGCGGATGCGGCTATCAGGGGGCGATCATCGCGCCCTGATAGCCTGCGGAGTGAGCTGGCCGAGATCAGCCGCCGAGGTAGGCCTTGCGCACATCCGGATTGGCCAGCAGCGCCTCGCCGGTGTCTTCCAGCACGATATGGCCGTGCTCCATCACGTAGCCACGGTCCGCCAGTTTGAGCGCCTGGTTGGCGTTCTGCTCAACCAGGAAGACGGTGACACCCTGTTGGCGCAGTTGCTCGATGATATCGAAGATCTGCTGAATGATGATCGGTGCCAGGCCCAGTGACGGCTCATCCAGCAGCAACAGCCGCGGTTTGCTCATCAGTGCCCGGCCGATCGCCAGCATTTGTTGCTCGCCGCCGGACATGGTGCCGGCCCGTTGCTGGTAACGTTCCTTCAGCCGCGGGAACAGCGTCAGCACGGTATCGAGCTGCACCTGACGTGTCTCCTTGTCGCTGAAAAAGGCGCCCATGCTGAGGTTTTCCTCAACCGTCAGGCGCGAGAACACGCGGCGCCCTTCCGGCACGATGGCAATATCCTTGCGCATGACTTCGGCTGTGGTCATGCCGGTCAGCTCGTCGCCTTCGTAGCGAATGCTGCCGGTGGTGGCTCGCGGGTCGCCGCACAGGGTCATCAGCAGGGTGGTCTTGCCGGCGCCGTTGGCGCCGATCAGGGTAACGATTTCGCCGCGACGCACCTCAAGGTTGACGTCATGCAGCGCCTGAATCTTCCCGTAGTGGGTCGACACGTTCTTCATATACAACATGCGGTGCTTTCCCTCAGGTCTCGCCCAGATAGGCTTTGATGACGTCCGGATTCTGCTTGATCTCATCCGGGGTGCCGGCGGCCAGCGGGCGGCCCTGGTTGATCACGACGATGTGGTCGGAGATGCTCATCACCAGCTTCATGTCGTGCTCGATCAGCAGCACAGTGATCTGGTGCTCATCGCGCAGCTCGCTGATCAGTGCCTTGAGATCGTCGGTTTCCTTCGGGTTCAGACCCGCTGCGGGCTCATCCAGCATCAGCAGTTTGGGCTGTGTCACCATGCAACGGGCGATCTCCAGACGGCGCTGCTGACCATAGGCCAGGGTGTTGGCCGGGCGGTTGGCAAACTCGCGCAGCTCGACTCGATCCAGCCAGTAGGCGGCGCGCTCCATCGCTTCCTGCTCGCTGCGGCGATAGCCCGGTGTCTTGAACAGGCCGGCCAGCAGGTTGGTGTTCATATGCTGGTGCTGCGCTACCAGCAGGTTTTCCACCACGGTCATTTCCTTGAACAGGCGCACATGCTGGAAGGTGCGGATCATGCCGCGTCGGGCAACCTTGAAGCCGGGCATGCCCTGGATTTCACGGCCATCGAACACGATCTTGCCGCCACTCGGTTTGTAGAAACCGGTCAGGCAGTTGAACACGGTGGTCTTGCCGGCCCCGTTGGGGCCGATCATCGACACGATCTGACCGGGCTGGACGCTGAGGTGAACGCCGTCAACGGCCAGCAGGCCGCCGAAGCGCATGGTCAGGCCCGATACATCCAGAAGGGGGCGGCTCATGTACGTAACTCCATGTGCGGACGGCTCATCGGCAGCAGACCCTGGGGACGCCAGATCATCATCAGGACCATCATCAGGCCGAACAGCAGCATGCGGTATTCATCAAATTCGCGGGCCATCTCCGGCAGGATGGTCATGATGATCGCCGCCAGAATGACGCCGATCTGTGACCCCATGCCACCCAGCACCACGATGGCGAGGATGATGGCGGACTCGATGAAGGTGAACGACTCCGGGCTGATAAAGCCCTGGCGCGCAGCGAAGAAGCAGCCGGCAAAACCGGCGAAGCTGGCACCAATGGTGAAGGCGCCCAGCTTCACGGCGGTCGGGTTGATGCCCAGCGCGCGGCAGGCAATCTCGTCTTCGCGCAGGGCTTCCCAGGCGCGACCGATCGGCATGCGCAGCAGGCGGTTGATCACGAACAGGGTGATCAGCACCAGCAGCAGCGCCAGCAGGTAAAGGAAAATTACCCGGTGCTCGGAGTTGTAGCTGATGCCGACAAACTCGTGGAAGCTCTGCATGCCCTCGCTGGCGCGGCGGCTGAATTCCAGGCCAAACAGGGTGGGCTTGGGAATGCCGCCAATGCCGTTCGGGCCGTTGGTCAGCCAGGTCATGTTGTTCAGCAGGATGCGGATGATCTCGCCAAAACCCAGCGTCACAATGGCCAGATAGTCGCCGCGCAGGCGCAGCACCGGGAAGCCCAGCAGAAAGCCGAACAGGGCCGCCAGGCAACCGGCGATGACCAGGCCGGTCCAGAAGCCGACATCGAAATACATCGCCATCAGTGCGTAGCCGTAGGCGCCAACGGCGTAGAAGCCGACGTAGCCCAGATCCAGAAGACCGGCCAGACCCACAACGATGTTCAGGCCCAGACCCAGCATCACGTAGATCAGCACCAGGGTGCCCAGGTCCGTACCGCCGCGGTTGGATAGGAACGGCCAGAGGATCGCTGCGGCGATCATGAAGCACCAGAACAGCCGCCGCAGTGCCGGCTTGTCGCCGAGGCTGGTCAGCTTCGCCGGCGCCTTCGGCAGTCCTGGCAGGCCCTTCCAGAGGGCGCCGAGTTGATCGCGGAACAGGTTGAAGAAAAACAGGAAGGCGGCTGCTGCCGCGATCTTCCAGTACACGTCCGGGCCGGCACCGACCAGACCGAGGGTAGTACCCTGCTGATCCAGGCGCACGCCCAGCAACAGGCCGGTGAGGATGGCAACCACAACGGCTGAGATCACCGCCGGTTTCAGGTTCGAACGGATCATACCTTCTCCACCTCCGGACGACCGAGGATGCCACTGGGACGGAACAGCAGAATCAGGATCAGCAGACCGAAAGCGACCACATCCTTGTATTCGGTGCTGAAGTAGCCGGCGGTAATGGCCTCGGTGACGCCCAGCAGCAGACCGCCGAGGACAGCCCCCGGGATACTGCCGATGCCGCCCAGAACCGCTGCGGTGAAGGCCTTGAGACCGGCCATGAAGCCGATGTAGGGATTGATCACGCCGTAGTACATGCCCAGCAGTACGCCGGCAACGGCAGCCAGCGCGGCGCCGATGACGAAGGTCAGGGCGATGACGGCATTGGTGTTGATCCCCAGCAGGTTGGTCATCTTCAGATCCTCGGCGCAGGCGCGACAGGCGCGGCCCATGCGTGAGCGGGAGATGAACAGGGTGAGCAGGGTCATGGTGATCAGGGTGACTACAAAGATAATCATCTGCATGTAGGACAGGGTGGCGTGGAATCCGTCCTGCGGGCCGATATCAATGCCACCGCTGATCATGGTCGGCATGGCAATGTCGCGCGAGCCCTGGGCGATACGCACCAGATTCTGCAGGAAGATCGACATGCCGATAGCGGAAATCAGCGGAATCAGGCGGTTGCCGCCGCGCAATGGGCGGTAGGCGACGCGCTCGATGCTGTAGCCGTAGGCGCTGGTCACCATCATGCTGATGGCAAACGCAGCGACAATCATGACCGGCACCGACTCGATACCGAACATGGCCAGCGCGGCGATGACGATAAAGGCGATATAGCTGCCGATCATGTACACCTCGCCATGGGCGAAGTTGATCATGCCGATGATGCCGTAGACCATGGTGTAGCCGATGGCGATCAGGGCGTAGGTGCTGCCGACGGTCAGACCGTTGAGCAGCTGTTGGATAAGGTAGTAAAGGGACTCTGGCATGGCCATGACACCGAAAGGGCAAGGGAAACAGTGCAGGTCCGCACAGCTGTGCGTTCGACAATAAAAAGCGGGCCTGCCAACGTATGGTTGAACAGGCCCGTTGCGGGTCGATTACTCGGTCAGTGCGGTCTTGCTGGCGTCAGCGTGCCACTCATAGACGACGAAGTTGAAGTTCTTCAGGTCGCCCTTTTCATCGAAGCTGAGAGTGCCGGTGGGGGTTTCGAAGCTGTTGCTGCGCAGTGCTTCGGCGACGGCTTCGGTGTCGGTGCTGTCGGCGATCTTGATGCCGTCGGCAATGACCTGAACGGCGGCATAGGCCGGGAATACGAACGGACCTGACGGGTCCTCGTTCTTGGCCTTGAACGCCTCGACCAGATGGGCGTTCTTGGGATCCTGGTCAAAGGCTTTGGGCAGGGTAACCAGCAGGCCTTCGGAGGATTCGCCGGCGATGGCGGATATGTCGGTGTTGCCAACCCCTTCCGGACCCATGAAGCGAACATCCAGGCCCTGCTCGCCAGCCTGACGCAGGATCAGGCCCAGTTCGGGGTGGTAGCCGCCGTAGTAGACGAAATCGACACCGGCCTGGCGCAACTTGGCGATCAGCGCGGAGAAGTCCTTGTCGCCAGCGGTAATACCTTCAAAGACCGGCACCTCAACATCGTTGGCCAGCAGCACGTCCCGTACGGCGGTGGCGATACCTTCACCATACTGCTGCTTGTCGTGGATGACGGCGACTTTCTGCGGCTTGATCTGCTCGACGATAAAGTTGCCGGCGGTCGGGCCCTGCAGGCTGTCCAGACCGATGGTACGGAACACCATCTGGTAGCCGCGGTCGGTGATGTCCGGGCTGGTAGAGGCCGCGGTGATCATCAGGATGCCTTCTTCCTCGTAGATGTCGGAAGCGGGCTGGGTAGAGCTGGAGCAGAGGTGGCCGACAACAAAGCTGATACCCTCGTTGACAATCCGGTTGGCGACCGCAACGGCCTGTTTGGGATCGCACGCATCGTCAAATACCACACCTTCCAGCTGGGCACCGTTGACGCCGCCTGCCTGGTTGATCTGCTCAATGGCCATTTTGGCGCCGATGAACTGCATGTCGCCGTACTGGGCGACGGGGCCGGTAACCGGACCGGCCAGGGCGATCTTGATGGTGTCCGCTGCGACTGCACAGGTGCTGGCGCCAGCCAGCGCCGCGGCGGCGATCATCCGGGAAAGTGCTTTCTTGTGTGCCATTTTCATGTCATCTGCTCACTTGTGTTGTTATGCCGAAAAGGGGTGTTACGCCAGTGATGTCGTGCTGCCGGAACATCGGTTCGGAACTGTACCGGCGCAGTTTAGCAATCGTCCTGCAGGCAATGGAATCTGGGGTGTGCAAAAAATAAGGTTCTTCACGGATTACCGGGAAAGTCATTCTTGATCTTCATGAAAAAGAATTCGCTGTCCCGGTAGCCGTAAGCCATCCGCTTGATTACCTTAATCCGGTTGTTGACTCCTTCCAGCTGCCCCGTGTGCATCGGCCAACGCACCCTACTCAGGATGCCGCGCCAGTATCCCTTCAGGCGTTTCGCGAACTGCTGCAGCGCCGGTATCGCACTTTCATCAGCTAGTCGTAGCCACTGCTTCCATGCTGATCGCCAGCGCCAGGCGGTGTCGGGCGACCACAGGGCTTTGAGCTCTGCCTTCATCAGATAAACCGTCATCAGTGATTGGTTCGCCGCCAGCAAATCCTGCAGTTGTACCTGCTGATCTTCTCGCTTGAGATTTTCTGGATTACGCAGCAGCAGCCACCGTGCTTGCTTGATCACCTTGCGGGCGGGTTTGTCATGGCGCAAGCGATTGGCCTCATCGACCCGCACCCGATCGATCACCTCTCGCCCATACTTGGCGATCACATGAAACAGGTCATAAACAACGCGTGCTTGAGGACAGTGTTGGCGCACCTCCAGGTCAAATGCGGTGTTCATGTCCATCGCCACTGCTTCGATCCGCGCGCAACCCTCCGCCCCCAGCGCTTCGAAAAAGGGTCTGACAGCCGCTCGGCTACGCCCTTCGCCAACCCACAGCACCCGGCGGGTATCGGCATCCAGCACCACGCTGGCGTAGCGATGCCCTTTGAACAGAGCGAACTCATCCATCACCAGGCGTCTGGGCTGTGCCTTCGGTAGCTTCTCCTGTGCGTCTTGTAGCGCCCTTCGCTCCAGCAACCGCACGCTGTCCCAATGCAAACCAAACAGCTCGGCGACGTGCAGAGTGGGCAGTCTTTGACAGGCCTGGATCACAGCATCGGCCAAGCGCCTGGTCATTCGCGAATAGCGGTCAAGCCAGCGGACTGACTCCATTCTCTTGCCGCATGTGCTGCACCCGACGCGCCGCAGCTCCACATTCAACCGCACTGCGCGGCCAAGGATGGGCAGGTCACGGATTGAGCGCTGGCAGTATTCGTGGATGGTGGTGCTGGGCTGATGGCAGCCCCTGCAGGTAGGTAATCTAGTGGGCTGCGGAATCAGGTCGATTAGCAGGTCGTCGCCGTCAGGTCGTATCGCAGTGACAGAAAAGCCCTCCCAAAAGGGCAGAAACGTATTAATATCGTGCACAAGAACGCCGGTTTGAGGATGTGTTTGTTCGCACTAACATCATCCCTCAAATCGGCGTTCTTGTTTCTGTCTTTCCCGGGATTCCGTGAAGAACCAAAAATAAACCGATGTCCGCAAACTGAAATATTCTGTCTGTATGGCGACATCTCCGCTCTTAGAATAGTCATTTTTGGCGTATTTGCCCCATCAGGGCGGGCAGCAGACTTGCGTTCACGTCTCAGCTCATTAGTATTCAGCGGCTGAAACCATAGGGAGCGCGAGCAATTATGACGGTATCGGATGAGGCCTACGCGGCCATTCTCGGCGCGACAGCGCAGATCGAGTGGAAAGTGCTGGAGCCGCATTTTGCCCGTGGCGACCTGCTTGCGGTTGATGCGGCACTGGATCTGGTTCAGGTTGCGGCGGCGATGATGGAAGACAACAGCGAAGCCATCAAGGGCTGGATGGATGCCGGACAGCTGCAGGTTGCGACCGACAGCTGCGCCGCTGATTGGGCCGAACGCAACCCGGATACGCTTTGGGCCGTGGTGATCCGGCCCTGGGTGCTGGTGCAGGAGCGGACTGGCTGAGCGTTGGACGCTGCGGCCACGACATGTCGTGGCCCTGCGTCAATAGCGCGTTGGCACAGGTACAGGCGCCGACCAGATCGAGAGGCAGGGACGCGACATGTCGCGTCCGAGCGGCCCCGATCTTACCGCCTAACCCAATCTTGCCCGCAACCAGCCGCTGAGGGCATCGACCAGCAGCACCATCGCCAGCATGGCGATGATGACACTGGATGCCTTGGACTGCTGGAACAGACTGAGGGTGACGTGCAGCATCTGGCCCAGACCGCCGGCACCGACAAAGCCAAGCACAGCCGCCATGCGGATGTTGTTTTCCCAGCGATACAACGTATAGGACAGCCACTGCGGCAACACGCCCGGCAGCGTTCCATAGAGGAAGGCAACAATGCGACCGGCTCCCGCCTCGCGCAGCGCGGTCGCAGGCGCGGTCGGGGTGTTCTCCAGCGCCTCGGCAAACAGGCGGCCCAGCACGCCGGTGGTGTGCAGCGCCAGTGCCAGGGTGCCGGCAAAGGGGCCGAGCCCGGCGGCCAGCACCATCAAGGCTGCCCAGACCAGCTCCGGTACCGAGCGTAGCGCATTGAGCAACAGGCGACAGAGGCTGCGCGCAAGAGTGCCCATGCGCCCGGCTGCCAGCAGACTCAGGGCGGCGCCGAACAGTGCGGCCAGCAGCGTCCCGATCGCCGAGATGGCCAGTGTCTCCAATGCGCCTTGCCAAAGCTTGGCCAGCCAGGCCGGGCTGGTGTTGGGTGGGAAGAACGCCGCCACATAGCGGGCCATCTGCTCGCGACCATCCGCGGTAACCAGAGAACTGAAATCCAGTTGCAGCCAGATAAATGACGCGGCGACCGCGGCGCAAAGGAGCGTCAGGGTCAGTGCGTTGAGCAGCGTACGCTTCATGCCAGCCTCCGGCGCAGGTAAAGGCTGATCTGGTCTGCAACCAGCACCAGCAGCAGGAAGGTCAGCAGGATGCTCACCACCTCGCCACCGGCAAACATGCGAATCGACAGGTCAATCATCTGGCCCAGTCCGCCGGCACCGACAAAACCCATTACCACCGAGGCCCGCACTGCACACTCCCAGCGGTAAAGGCTATAGGATGTCAGCTCCTGTGCTGCATTGGGCAGCAGACCATAAAAGAAGGCGGCGATGCGCGAGCTGCCGCTCTGCAGCAGTGCCCGAGCGGGGGCCTGATCCACCGACTCGAGTATCTCGGCGTAGACCTTGCCGAGCATGCCGCTGTAGGTAATGGCAATGGCCAGTACGCCGGCGGTTGGGCCCAGGCCTACGGCCCGCACGAACAGCAATGCCCAAACGATCTCGGGAATGCTGCGCAGTACGATCAGCAGCATCCGCACCGGGTAGCGCAGCAGCCGGCCGAGCCAGTGCGCTCGCCCGCTCAGCAGGGTGGAAACCGACAGCGCCCGGGTGGCTGCCAGAGCCGCGGGGATTGCCAGAATCAGTGCCAGTGCCATGCCGGCTGTGGCCATGGCGAGGGTTTCCAGCGTCGCACGAGCCAGCAGATGCAGAAATTCGGCGTCGCTGGCCGGTGGCCAGAAGCCGCTCAGGAAGCGGCCCATGGTGTTCAGGTTGTCACCGCTGAACAGATGCTGGGGACGAAACTCGGTCAGTTGCAGGCCCGGCCACAGGAGTAGAAGCAGTATCGCGGTCAGCAGGGCGCGGGGCAGGGCGGCCGGGTCGCGCTCGCGCCAGTGGGTTGAAGGCCTGTTCACAGACAACGGACCGGCCGGGCAATTGCCGGATTGGCCGGCTCGGACTGGCGGGCGGTCAGGCTTTCGTTGGCATACAGCGCCGTCAGGTCCTGCTCGCTGACCTCGCCTGCCGATTTGTCAAACAGGATTCGGCCTGCGCGCAACCCGAGAATCCGCGGGAAGTGCTTGAGCGCGAGATCGACCGCATGCAGGCTGGCCACCAGCGGCAGCTGTCGTTCACGGGCTACTTCACCCAGCAGACTCAGGGTGTGGTCGGCCAGTACCGGATCCATCGCCGAAACCGGCTCGTCGGCCAGCAGCAGGTCCGGACGCTGGTACAGCGTGCGGGCAATCCCCACCCGCTGCTGCTGCCCACCTGATAGCTGGTCGCACCGGTCAAACAGGCGGTCGCCGAGATCCAGCCGAGCCAGCTCCTGTCGAGCACCCGGGATATCCAGCGGGTAGCACAACGAAATCAGTGCACGGGCGAGTGACCACTGGCCCAGGCGGCCGGCGAGCACCGCAGTGACGACGCGCTGGCGCGGCGGCAACGGCGGGCTCTGGTGGATCAGACCGATACGGCTGCGCAGTCGACGCAGGTCGCCGGAACCCAGCCGGGCAGGCTGGCGGTCCAGCAGACTCAGTTCGCCACTGCTGGGCAACAGGCTGGTCGCCAACAGGCGCAGCAAGGTCGTCTTGCCCGCGCCGGAGGGTCCGATGATGGCAACCTGCTCACCCGGGTTCAGGGTCAGGTCAATGCCGTGCAGTGCGGTCTGGCCGTTGGGGTGAACATAGTCCACCCCGGACAGCCGGATACTCACTCCAGCAGACCCGCGGAGCGGGCGGCCTCTTCAATGCCGATGTAGTTTTCGGCGCTGGTCGGCACAAAGCGCGAGGCTCGTTGCAGGTCAAGGATCGCCTTATGCGCCGGGTTGGCCGGGTCCAGCGCCAGGAAGGCCGCACGGATGCGCTCGACCAGTTCAGGCTCCAGGTCGCCACGCACGGTCCAGTTGTAGTCGTAGTAGGTTGGCGTTGTGGTGTAGACGCGCACCTTGCTGGTGTCGACCTTGTTCTCTTCCAGCAGCTTTTCCCAGACCGAGGAGTTCAGCACGCCGGCGTCGACCTTGCCGGATTCGACCCAGGCGACAGTGGCGTCATGGGCGCCGGAGAAACCGACACGGCTGAAAAAGGTGTCAGGATCGATGCCGTCCTGCTGCAGGAAGTAGCGGGGCATCAGGTGCCCGGAGGTCGAGGACACCGAGCCGAAGGCGAAGCTCTTGCCCTTGAGGTCAGCGTGGCTGTTTACCTGTGGGTCGGCGGTGATGAAGGTGCTGGTAAACACTTCATCCTGCTCGCGCTGAACCAGCGGGATGGCGTTGCCGGTGCGCAGCTTGGCCTGAACGAAGGTAAAACCACCCAGCCACGCCATATCCAGACGCTTGGCACCAAGCGCTTCAACCACGCCGGCATAATCGGAGACCGGCTGGAATACGACTGGAATACCCAGCTGTTCCTGCAGGTATTGGCCGAGAGGTTCGAACTTGCGCAGCAGCTCGGTGGGCGCCTCATCCGGGATGGCGGAGACACGAAGCTCAGTTGTTTCAGCACTGACAGTGGTAGAGAACAGGGTAGCGACGGACAGGCAAAGGCCTGCCAACAGCGCGGCGGGGCGACGACGTGGGAACATGTTTTTCTCCGGTTCAATAGCGGATTACTCGTACCGAGCGTTGTTGGCCCGGTACGGCGTGTGCGAAGTGTAGTGAAAAAATGCAGCGAGGCGAAGTGCTGCAGTGCTGTGCTCCCATTCTGTCTGGCATCCATTACACTGCTGGCTTTTTGTGGAGGCACTCCATGCGCTGGCCCGTCGCTGCCAACCTGTCCCTGCTGTTTGCCGATCTGCCCTTGCCCGAGAGGGTCGATGCTGCCCGTGACGCAGGTTTTTCCGGTGTCGAGATCCAGTTCCCCTATGTGCTGGAAGCCGCAGCGCTCAGAACCGAGCTGGAGCGCCTGGCGCTGCCGCTGGTACTGATCAACCTGCCGGCCGGTGACCTGATGGAAGGCGGCGCGGGGCTCGCGGCAGTACCTGAGCGTCGGCCGGCCTTCGCTCGGGCGCTGGAGCAGGCGCTGCGTTATGCCGAAGTAGTCAGACCCGAGCGTGTCAATGTGCTGCCCGGGCGGCTGGTTGAAGGCGTTGAGCGGGAAGCTGCCCTGGCGTGCCTGGCGGACAATCTGCGGCTGGCGGCCGACGCCTTCGCCGGTCTGGGCATTGGTGTTTGCTGTGAGGCAATCAATCGGCTCGATATGCCCGGTTTTCTGATTGCCGGCTCAGCGGAGCTGGTCGACCTGATGGACCGCGTGGCGCATGCCAATGTGGCCGCCCAGCTGGATCTGTATCACCTGGTGCGCATGGGCGAGAGCCTGCCTGTTGCGATAGACCGCCTGGCTGGTCGTATCGGCCACGTTCAGTTTGCCGACGCGCCGGGGCGCGGCGCTCCCGGCACGGGGGATATTGATTTTGCCGAGGCGATGCAGGCGCTGGCATTGGCAGACTACCGCGGCTGGCTGGCGGCCGAATACCGCCCAGACCCGGCTGATGCCCTGCGCTGGCTGGACAACTGGCGTTCGGCCGGCTGGGTTGGCTGATCAGACACCGGGGCCGCAGCGAACCTCACGCGCTCTTGTCAGCAGGTTGCCGCGATCATCATATAACCAGCCGGCCGGTCGCCAGCCGCGACGGGCCAGTTCAAGGCGATAATGGCGGCCTGGGGCGAAGTCATGACTGATGGCCATGATGCAGGTGCGCCGGCCGCTGTTCATGACGCCTTGCACCGCGCCTGCGGAAGGCGTCTCGAAGTCATAGCGTACCTGCAGCTCGTGCGGCCCTGTGCTGAGATCGTCGAAGCGCAGGCTGCGCTGCGGCTCGCCATCCAGTCGGTAGGCCTGGGCCAGGCTGCCCACGTCAGGGTCAAGGGTGATGCGGGCTCTGTCTTGTGCCAGTGGCGGCAGGGGCGCTGAGGCGCAGCCGATGAGCAGCAGCGCGCAAGGAAGTACACGGATCGTCTTCATGGGCCTGTTGCAGTCAGTGGTTGAGGAAACAGCAGGTCATCCATACGCAGGGCCTTTTCGACATCCAGTCCAATGATCAGTACGCCAATGACGCTGTTCGTCAGCGGGTCACGTATGCCGGTACTGAGGTGAACCTGAAAGCGCCGGGTGGACTGGTCATAGTCGAGCGTACTCATGTACGGCTGGTCTGAAAAGAAGGGCTCGACGAACTTGGTTTCGTCGCCCTGCCAGTAATCGGTCGTCAGGTCACTGATCGCCACGTTGAGGCCGTGCTGGTCGGTCACGATCAGCTCGCTGATGGCTCCGTTCTGGCCTGACCGGATGTCCCGTAGCCAGTCCGACAGCGCCGTGTTCAGCACGCTGGTCGTCAGCGGGCGCTGATCGGCGGGCAGGTGCTGCTCCGTCAGCCATTGCCTGTCCAGCTGTTCGATTGCCTGGATTGATAGGCCTTGGTGCCTGCGGTTCTGTTCCCGCACCGCAGAGATTAATGCAGAGTCCTGCCGCCATTGCGCAAACAGGTTTTCGTAAAGGCTTTGCAGGCGCTGGCGCTCCCCCGCAGTCAGCACGCCGAATTCCGGCAGGCAGCCGAATACCCGATCATTGAATTGTTCTATGAAGCCTGGATGAGCATCGACATAGCGATTGGCGAAGTAGACGCCGAGGGTCGTGTATTGCTGAAAGTGGGCGTAGGACGGGCGCAGCGTTGTGGGCGCCCGGGTCAGTTCGATTCGCAGGGTCTGCTGATCAGCAAGAAAGGCATCTATACGGCCGCGCTGCAGCAATTGCAGCAGTTGCCCGGTGTTGCTCACCAGCGGGTCAACGCGATAACCATGTTGCTGCAGCCACTCCACCTCGTTACTCCCGCGGATACCGGCGATCCTCAGGCTTGATGCCTTTCCTATGCTCGGCGGGCGAGTCGGGCTGTTGCTGAACCAGTACCATTTTTCCAGTGCCAGTGGTGCAGACAGGACCGCAAAATTGCTGGCGCGGTTCATTCTGGTCGCCGAGAAGAAGCCGTCGGCCTTGCCGGCACTGACCTCGTGGATGGCGCGTTCCCACGGCAGGACCCGGATGTCGTACTCGACCTGCATGCTGTCGAATATGCATTCCAGAGCTCGGACAGAGCTGCCGGTCAGACGGTCTCCTTCGCGCACCTGGTAGGGGGGGAAGATGTCAGTATTCAGGCGAACGCTTTCAGCCTGCGCAGTGCAGGCCAGCATAAGCAGCAGTGACAGCATCAATACACGCGACATCGTCGAAGGTCCCTGTCGAGTTTCAAGGCAACTATAGGTTAAATCGGCGGACTTATCGGCGGTCTGACATATTTCGATAAACCCGGTTGCTGCTGCCTGATCAAGCAGACCGATAGCGCTGGTCGAACGTTGCCGCCCGGCGCATCCTATTCAGACAACTTATTATCAGCAAGTCTGCGCATAAGCGATGTAGTGCATTTTACGAGGAGACACGGCATGCAGGACCTTCAGGGCAAGGTAGCGGTAATCACGGGTGGTGGTAGCGGTCTCGGCCGCGAGCTGGCGCTGTGCTGCGCGGCACGCGGCATGAAGCTGGTGCTCGGCGATGTGGATGAGCGCGGCATGCAGGAAACCGTGCGCCTGGTCGAGGAAGCGGCACCGGGTACCGAATCCGCCACCATGCGGCTGGATGTCTCCAAGCTGGAACAGGTGCAGGCGCTGGCCGATCTGTGCAAGTCGCGCTTTGGTGGCGCTCACCTGCTGTTCAATAACGCTGGCGTCAGCGTCGGTGGCGCCGCCTGGGAAAACACCCCGGACGACTGGGAGTGGGTGATGGGTGTGAACGTCTATGGCGTGATCTGGGGCGTCAAGGTGTTCACCCCGATCATGCTGGAGCAGGGCGAGGGTCACATCGTCAATACCGCCTCTGCTGCAGGCTGGCTCAATGGCCCCAACATGGCAGTCTACAACGTCAGCAAGCACTCGGTGGTCGCGCTTTCCGAAACCCTGGCGCTGGATCTGCAGGACATTGGCGCCAATGTTGGCGTGACCTGCCTGTGCCCGGCGTTTTTCCCCACCGGTATTTCCGACTCCCAGCGTAACCGTCCGGCGGACAAGGCTGATACCGTTGCCCTTAGTGAAACGGCGCTCAAGCGTGCCGAGATGACCAAGGCTGCGGTTGCCAAAGGCAGGATTCAGGCGTCTGACGTAGCTGAAATGACCGTCAAGGCGGTGGAGGCCAACCAGTTCTATGTCTTCCCGCACCGCAAGATCAAGCAACTGATCGCTCTGCGCGCTCAGGCGGCTGACAACGAGCAGACGGTATTCGACTCGCTGAATCCGTAAAGCTGTGATGCATCAGGTCCAGGTCATGCGGCAAGCCTGGACATGGTGCACCTGCGGACGCGACATGTCGCGTCCCTACGCTGGCGGGAGCTCGGCGTCATACAACAGCGTCAGGGCAGGTGGTTTCCGGGAAGGTCGAGCGCCCGCTCGACCAGCAGGCAGGGAAGCAGCGCTATGGCCGAGTTGGAACTCGGCCGTCCCGGAGTTCAGCCAGCCAGCGCCAGTTTCTGTCTGTCGGCGCCGGCCGTATCGCCCAGTATAAATCCTGCAACCGCCGCGCGCGTGTCCTGCAGCGCTGTCTTGTGCTCCAGCTCCAGAAAATGCCCGGTGTGCGCGATTCTGACAAAACGCGCATCGCTCGCCAGCTCGCCGAAACAGCGTGCGTCTTCTGCGCTGGTGTACTTGTCCCAGGCGCCGTTCACAAACAGCAGCGGTATATCGATGTTGCGCACACAGCTCATGTATTGCCCGGCATCCAGTTCCAGCACCTGACGCACGTGAAACAGCATCTGGCTGTACTCGTGTTCCTCCAGGCTGCTGACATGGCGGAAGTTGCAGCGTTTGTACAGCGGCGGCAGGTACTCGCCGATCGTGTCGTTGATCAGCATGGCGACGGCCTGGCGGTCGCAGGCTGCCAGGTGCATCCTGCCGCGGCTCAGATAGTCCTGCATGTGCGGGTTGAGTATTGGCGAGAAGGATGTGACGACGGCCCGCCGAATACGCGCCGGCCGCTGCGCCAGTGCCAGCATGGTCGCCACGCCTCCCCACGAGAACGACATCACCTGGTCGGCCCGGAAGTGCTCAATCAGGTCCAGCAGAATCAGGGCTTCATCTTCCTTGCCTATCAACGGCAGCGACGGATTGTGCGGGCGTGAGTGACCGCTGTAGGGCTGGTCGAATAACACGACGTTGCACAGCGGCTGCAGATAGCGCAGCGTCTGGCCGAAGGCGGCGCTGGTCGCCAGCGAGCCGTTGACCAGAATGATGGTCGTGTCGCTGGCCGGGTTGGGGTAAAACCAGGTGTGCACCTTCAAATCACGGTGCACGCGAACAACAGCTTTCTCAGCGTACATGGGCACCTCGATATCAGTGGGCTTGCCGACGCGGGGCGACGACCGGAGTGCTCACAGCTAACCCCAGCCAGATGACAGGGGCGTTGCATCGCCCCTGCCTTTTGTCTGTCTTCATCTATATGTCATGGAGAGCACTAGTCACCGCGGCGCGGCAAATGCCTCACGGACACGACCTGTGATGTCCTTCCGCATGACCAGATGCAACCGCCGCCGCGGTGCGCACCGCGTCCTCGCAAACACCCCATCCGTAGGGACGCGACATGTCGCGTCCGCCAGGGCATGCGCAGACCGACGAACGGCCATGGATTGGCTGAAATACGGTTAAAGATCGGGGGCGTTCGAACGATATAGGTAACAGCTTTGATGCAGTTGTGGCGCTGGGTTTTTGACAGCTCCCTGTCGAACAGCGCCGAGGTGGCCCAGGTCATTGATGGCAAAGCAGAAAAAAAGATTGCAAAAAAGCCTAAAGGTCGCTTGAAAAGCGCCGATACAGTAATCGAATGCGAACTCAATGGGTGCCTGGGCAAAGCCGGCCCGCGGGTCGCAAGCTCAGGCAAACATCACTAGGTCGAGGTACTTATCATGGCTCTTACAGTCAACACGAACGTAGCTTCCCTGAACGCCCAGCGTAACCTGGGTTCTTCCTCCAGCAGTCTGGCTACTTCCCTGGAGCGTCTGTCCTCCGGTTCGCGCATCAACAGCGCCAAAGACGACGCCGCAGGTCTGCAAATCTCCAACCGTCTGACCAGTCAGATCAACGGTCTGAGCGTAGCCGTCAAAAACGCCAACGATGGTATCTCTCTGGCGCAGACCGCTGAAGGCGCCCTGCAGGAGTCCACCAACATTCTGCAGCGTATGCGTGATCTGGCCCTGCAGTCCGCCAACGGCGGTAACGGCGATGCAGAACGCAAGGCTCTGAACGACGAAGTCGTACAGCTGAAAAACGAGCTGGATCGTATCTCCACCACTACCAAGTTCGGCAGCAAGTCGCTGTTCGACGGTGGTTTTGCCGAAAACATCCAGGTTGGCGCTCAGGCCAACGAAACCATCAGCGTCAAGATCGGCAGCTTCCGTACTACCGATCTGGGCACCACTGCCAGCCGCGACGCTACCAAGGCTTCGCTGACTGCGGCCAACGATCCCACTTCGCTGACCATTGGTTCCGGTTACTCTGCATCTACACTGGTTGGTTCCGCTGCTGCAGCGCTGGACTTTGATAACTCTACCGCTGCAGTGCCCGGATCTGCTGCCACTACTACCTTTGCTGGCGTTGCAGTTCCGAGTGACTTTGGCACTACTGCAGCTAGCTTTGATGTCGATTTCAACGGCACAAATACAACGGTCAATTTGAGTACTGATCGCACTGGTGACCTGCCAGGCATGATCTCCGACATTCAGGGCCAGTTGGACACTGCTTTTGGTAATGGTGTGATCACTGTTACTGATGATGGTTCTGGGAATCTCACTTTTGCAGAAGCCGGTCCGACTTTCACTGGTTCGACCATTGATCTGACTGACGGTACCAATGGTTTTACCGCTCTGGGTGGCACGCCGACTGAGAATGCTGGTGTGGCGACTCAATCTGCTGGTGCCAACACAGCTCAGGCAACATTTACCATTGATCTGGGTGGTACCACTCAGGCAATCAACCTGGACCAGGACTACACCGGTGACGTTGCAGGTCTTGTCAGCGAAATTCAGAGCCAGATTGATGCTGGTGGCCTGAATGGCCTGGTCACTGTCAGCGAATCCGGCGGCGTTCTGAGCCTGACCCAGGCCGGTGACTTGGGTGGTGAAGCGCTGACTGTGACTGGTACTGATGCTGATGCGTTGTTTGGCGCCGGTCGTACTGCGACAACAGGTATTCCGGCTGGTAACAACCAGTTCGATATCGCTGTGAACGGTGGCGCTGCATCGACCATCACTATCGATGACGGTACGTACACTACACTGGAATCGCTGGCTGACAACATCAACCAGAAGATTGCGGCTGACGCAGGTCTGAAAGGGGAAGTTCGCGCTACCGTCAACGAAGGCAAGCTGCAGTTCGTTACTACCGATACCGGTGCTGCTGCGGATGTCACCATCACTGACACCACCGGCAACGTTGGTGGCGTAGCAAACCTGGGCTTCACCACAGGCGCTACTGCCGCCGGTGTTGATGAAGGTGCCCAGGCTGCCAACTCGGTTGAGAAGATCGACATCACCACTGTTGACGGCGCTCAGGCTGCGATTGCAACCATCGACGCTGCGCTGCAGGAAGTGGACGTGACCCGTGCCTCCCTCGGTGCGATTCAGAACCGCTTCGATTCGACCATCAGCAACCTGCAGAACGTATCCGAAAATGCTTCCGCTGCCCGCGGCCGTATCCAGGACACCGACTACGCTGCTGAAACTGCAAACCTGACCAAGAACCAGATCCTGCAGCAGGCAGGCACTGCGATCCTGGCCCAGGCCAACCAGCTGCCTCAGGCGGTTCTGAGCCTCTTGGGCTAAGAAACGATCAGGGGTAATATGCGGGGGGAGGGCATTGGCCTTCTCCCCGCTTTGTCCGTTGCGAGGTAAGCACCATGGATATGGGTGTTATCAAACCGTTTGAAGTGACCCGTCCTGCCAACAGCGCAGCTGCGGTGGAAGCGGGTGCTGGCGCGAGCCAGGTCAAGCAGATGGATGCTGCACAGAATCGTTCCTCCTCATCCGAGCCAGTGGCTACCCAGACCCGTTCCGCGGTCGGCCAGTCACCCGAAGCCGAGCGCGAGAAATTGCAGGCGGCGGTGTCGGATATACAGGGTTTTGTCCAGTCGGTTCGCCGAGACATCAATTTCAACCTTGATGAAGACAGCGGCCGGGTGGTGATTAATGTTACCGAGGCAACCAGTGGCGACGTGATTCGCCAGATTCCCTCGGAAGAGGCGTTGCGCCTGGCCGAGAACCTCTCGGAAATCCGCAGCGTGCTGTTCGAAGCAGAGGCCTGACTCTGCTTGCCGGTTTTGCTGGCACGCAACTTGCCTGATAGACCGGAACCTTCTTTTCGGCAAGCGAACCGTCAGAAAACGGTCGCGAGGTAAGGATTATGGCTATCACCGGTATTGGCTCCGGCCTGGATATCAGCAATATTGTCAGCGCGCTGGTTAACGCCGAGGGCGCGCCGAAGACGGCTCAGCTGAATCGTCTCGAGAAAGCGACGACGGAAAAGTTCACTGCACTCGGGTCTTTCCGCGGTGCTCTGTCTACCTTTCAGGACACCCTCAAGAACCTCAGCTCGCCAGACACCTACGAAAAGCGCACGGCAACCAGCGGCGACAGCAGCCTGTTTTCCGTCAAGGCGGACTCCAAGGCGGGTGCCGGGAACTACAGCGTGCAGGTGTTCAACTTGGCGCAGACCAGCAAGGTTGCGCTCAGGGGAGTTGATGATCCGGCAGCAGAAATCGGCACCGGAACCATGACCATCGCTGCCGGAGACAAGTCTTTCAGCATCGACGTCAGCGAGAACAACAACAGCCTGACCGGTATCCGCGATGCGATCAATGCGGCCGGCAAGGATAGTGGTATCAGCGCCACCATCGTTACCGACCCCAGCGGTACGGGCGGCTCGCGCCTGGTGCTCAGCTCGTCTGCCTCGGGTACCGGTAACGACGTCAGCGTGACTGTCAGCACCGATGCCGGGGATACCGGTGACCTGAGTGTGTTGGCATTTACACCCCCTGCAACCACCGACTTCGAGCCGGTCGAGCCCGCGGACCCCCGCGAGCCGAAGGTGATTTCCTATGCCCGCGACGCCAGCATAGCCATTGATGGCATCGCTATCTCGAGTGATACCAACACTATTGATGACGCAATCGAAGGCGTCACGATCACACTGAAGAAGGCCCAGGCCCAGGAAGAACTGGACGCGGCGAACACAGTGAGCCTCGCTGTTGGCGCGGACAAGGCCGGTGTCAAAAAATCGTTACAGTCCTTCGTTGATGCCTACAACAAGATGATGTCGACGACCAACTCACTGACGTCGGTTACCGAGGTGGGTGGGGATGAAAGTCAGCCACTGGCGGCAGCGCTGGTCGGTGATGCGTCGGTGCGCTCGGTGCTCTCCGGTCTGCGCAGCGAAATGGCGAGCGCTGGTGAGGGCAGTATCCGGATTCTGGCGGATCTGGGGATTCGTACGGAGCGTGACGGGTCGCTGAGTATTGATACAGAGAAGCTGGATGCCGCGCTGGAAGACAACTTTGCGGCGATCGGTAATTTCCTCGCCGGTGATGATGGCTTGATGATGCGGCTCAACAACAAGATTGACCCGTATGCAAAAGATGGCGGGATCATCGATACCCGCAACAACTCGCTGCAGAACACCCTGTCGGATATCGATGATCAGCGCGCGCGGCTCAATACCCGGCTTGCGAGCCTGGAGTCGCGTCTGCTGGCGCAGTTCAACGCAATGGACACCCTGGTGGCGAATTTGTCGAACACCAGTACCTATTTAGCAGGCCAGCTGGCTAACCTGCCTGGCGTCGTAAGGGAGAAACAGTAAGCATGGCCAATCCGATTGATACCTATAAACAGGTCAAGGTTTCGCAAGAAGTATCGCAGTATCGCGCGGTGCAGTTGTTGCTGGCCGGCGCCATCGAGCGCCTCAAGCTCGCACGCCATGCCCAGTCGATCGGCAATCCGGAGCGCCGCGGTGTGGCGGTCAGCAGCACGCTCAGCATCATCGGCGCGCTGCAGGCTTCGCTGGACAAGGATATGGGCGGCGAAATCGCCGATAACCTGGATGCGCTGTATGACTACATGACCCGCAAGCTGGCGGGTGTGGCGCTGGATGACACGCCGCGCTCACTGGATGAAGTAATCCAGCTGTTGGGTGAAATCAAGGAAGCCTGGGATGCCATCGAGCCGGCGTGATTGACGGCGTTAAAGGCGATTTGTGGGTAACAGACCGGCCCTGGTGGGCCGGTTTTTTTATGTAAAAGGTGCTTCAGCTTTCTGCCTGCTAGCCGATAAAGGGTCATGTGCCACAGCAACGCAGGATTTTGCAGATGAACGCCTACGCAGCAATGAAGCAGTACCAGACCGTCAACGTCAACGCGCAGGTCAGCGAAGCTGATCCGCACCGCTTGATTCAGATGCTGATGGAAGGTGGTCTGCAGCGTATTGCCCAGGCCAAGGGCGCCATGCAGCACGGTAACGTTGCGCTCAAGGGCGAGCGGATCGGCAAGGCGCTGGGGATTATCGGCGGATTGCGCGATGCGCTTAACGCTGAAAAGGGCGGAGAACTGGCGCTCAACCTGGATCGACTTTATGCTTTCATGCAGGATCGCCTGACTCAGGCCAATCTGAAGAACGACGTATCTATGCTGGACGAGGTGGCCGACCTGCTTCGTGAGGTCAAGGCCGGCTGGGACGGCATCCGCCAATCGTGAGGACTCAAGCATGGCCAATGCCGTGGAAAAACTGCAGGAAACCCACGCGTCGCTGATTGCCGCTGTTCAGGCGGGCGATTGGCAGCAGGTTGGCGAGCTGGACAAGGCCTGCCGCGAGCAGGTGCGTGTCGCCATGGAGGATCCTGCGCGTGATGATCTGCAGGTTGCTTCCACGCTTGAGGAGTTGAGCGAAACCTACCGCGAGGTCGTGGCGCTGTGTCAGGCCGTCCAGGGCAAGATTGCCGAAGAGTTGCAGGGGTTGCAACGCGGGCGGCAGGGCGCGAAGGTGTATCAGATGTTCCGCTAGTCGGACTGGGGGCTGGCTGTTTTCCGATGCCGCTTATGCAGCAACGGAGGGTCAGGCATGTTGCTGTCTGATGACTTGCCTGAACATCGGCGGACGGTGGAGCAGCCAACCTTGGCTCATAACATTTGACTGTGATTTTCGTGCCGACAAAGGCGCGCCAACTATTTGACTCGATAGTCGTTTCTGACTACAGTAACCGACCATAACAGAGTGTGGCGCAGCGCCATCATGGTGTTGCGAGCCGCTCCCGCCTGCTAACAGGAATAGCGCCCCGTCTATGCTGCCAAACAGTCATATCCTGCTGATTGATGATTCTGCTCAGAGTCGTCACGATCTGAGTGTCATTCTGGAGTTTCTCGGGGAAGATGCGATCATTGCCGACAGCGCCGGTTGGTTGCAGGTTGTGACCGAGCAGGTCGAGTCTGCGCGCGAAATCAAGTGCGTGATTCTCGGTCGCTGCGAGCTGGAGCAGGGCTTGCCCGCGCTGTTGGGGCAGCTCGACAAGTGGGATGAGAATCTGCCGGTTATTCTGCTCGACCCGACCCAGTCGAGCAGTTGGCCTGATCATCTCAAGCAGCGTCTGCTGGCGGTCATGGAACCGCCGCTCAGTTACAATCATCTGCTCGATGCCCTGCACCGCGCGCAGGTCTATCGTGAGGTGTTTGAGGAAAACGCCAACCGCCAGCGCCAGCGCGAACCCAACCTGTTTCGCAGCCTGGTCGGCACCAGCCGTTCAATCCAGTCTGTGCGTCAGATGATGCAGCAGGTGGCTGACACCGAGGCCACGGTACTGATTCTGGGTGAATCGGGGACGGGCAAGGAAGTGGTCGCCCGTAACCTGCATTACCATTCGCGCCGTAAGGACGCGCCGTTCGTGCCTGTCAACTGCGGAGCCATTCCGGCCGAGCTGCTGGAAAGCGAACTGTTCGGACACGAGAAGGGCGCCTTCACCGGCGCCATTACCAGCCGGGCCGGGCGTTTCGAGCTGGCTCAGGGTGGAACCCTGTTTCTTGACGAGATAGGCGACATGCCGCTGCCGATGCAGGTAAAGCTGTTGCGGGTGCTGCAGGAGCGTACCTTCGAGCGTGTGGGCAGCAACAAGGTGCAAAGCGCCGATGTGCGGGTGATTGCAGCGACGCACAAGAATCTGGAGCAGATGATCGAAGAGGGTACCTTCCGTGAGGACCTCTATTACCGCCTTAACGTGTTCCCCATCGATATGCCCGCCATGCGCGAGCGTATCGAAGACTTGCCGCTGCTGCTGAACGAGCTGATTACCCGCCTCGAGACCGAGAAGCGTGGCTCGATCCGGTTCAGTACCTCGGCCATCATGTCGCTGTGTCAGCATGATTGGCCGGGTAACGTGCGGGAGCTGGCCAACCTGGTGGAACGTATGGCGATCATGCATCCCCATGGGGTGATTGGCGTGGGCGAGCTGCCGCGCAAGTTTCGCTATGTCGAGGATGATCAGGATGACCTGCGCCAGCTGCGCGAGACCGAAGACGAGCGCAGCGATGCGTTCAATGGTCTGGTCGGGCTCGACAGCCCGGCATTCCTGCCGCCCGAGGGGCTGGACCTCAAGGAATACCTGGCAGGTCTTGAGCAAACGCTGATCCAACAGGCCCTGGACGAATGCAGCGGGGTGGTTGCCCGTGCGGCTGAACGCCTGCGCATTCGCCGTACCACGCTGGTTGAGAAGATGCGCAAGTACGGTCTTAATCGCGGTACTGACTCGTCAGAAGACTGACGCTCTCGGGTTTGGTGTTTTTTAGGTTTTTGATTTTTAAGTCTTTTTCTGTATTGGCATAAGGCTTGCTGTGAGATCCCTGTGTGCTTCATGTATTCAGGGGATACCCCATGGCGGCCAACGTGCAACCCAGTCAAAACCCGGCAGATGATCTTGGCGATATCGTTCGTCAGGTGCTGGCCTCCGATCGGACGACAGACAGCGATCAGCTTCAGGACGCGTTCGAGCGCTTCCAGTCAATGTCTGCCCAGCTGGGCGCTTCCCATGCGCTGCTGGAGCGGCAGGTCGCTCTGCTCAAGCGTCAACTGGCTGACAGTCAGGCGCAGCGTTCCCGTGAGCTGGCAGAGAAGGCGCGCCTGGCTGGACGGCTGCAGAATGTGCTCAATCTGCTGCCTGGCGGTGTGATCGTTCTGGACGGGCGTGGCGTTGTGCGTGAAGCCAATCCCGCAGCCCGTGAGCTGCTCGGTGAGCCCCTTGAAGGGCAGCTCTGGCGTGACCTGATTCAGCAACGCTTTGCTCCACGTGAAGACGATTACCACGAGGTGTCACTGCGCAGCGGTCGCAGAGTTTCGTTGGCAACCCGGTCGTTGCAGGGGGAGCCGGGTCAGTTGATCCTGATCCAGGATCAGACCGAGACCCGCGCGCTGCAGTCGGAACTGGCTCGCAATGAGCGCCTGTCCGCACTGGGGCGGATGGTGGCGTCGCTGGCGCATCAGATTCGAACCCCGCTGGCCTCGGCGTTGCTGTATGCCGAACATCTTAATGATGCGGACCTGCCGACTGAGCACCGCACCCGGTTCTCCAGTCGTCTGCACGGGCGATTGTTGAGCATCGAACACCAGATCCGTGACATGCTGCAGTTCGCCAAGGGCGACCTGCCAATCAACGATTTGCTGCCGGTGTCCATTTTCTTCGAATGGCTGCAGAGTCAGGCTGAAAGCCTGATTGAAGCGCGCGGCGGGACCTGCCGCTGGGTCAACCTGCTGCCCCAGGATGCAATGCTTCGCTGCAATCGCGACACGCTGGTCGGCGCCGTTATCAACCTGATCGAAAATGCGCTGCAGGCGGGTATGCCAGCGCCGCGGCTGAAGGTGGTTGCCCGCTTGATGGAAGGTCAACTGAGCCTGAGTGTGGTGGATGCCGGTCAGGGCATGACGGCCGAGCAATTGGCACTGATCGGTGAGCCCTTCCATACCAGCAAGCCGCAGGGTACCGGGCTGGGCGTGACGGTTGTGAAGTCGGTGGTCAATGCACACGGCGGGGCATTCCACCTGCACAGCAAGGCCGGCTGGGGAACCAGTGCCGAGATTCTGCTGCCGCTGCGGTTGCTGCCTGCAGCCAAGGAGTCTCTGCATGAGCAAGCCTGATATTCGTATCCTGCTGGTTGAGGATGATGCTGATCTGAGCGAGGCGCTGGCCGATACGCTGATGCTGGGTGGCTATGCCTGTCTTCAGGCGGCTGATGCCGAGTCTGCGCTCGCTTTACTTGGGCGTGAGAGCGTGAGCATGGTGGTCAGTGATGTAAACATGCCCGGCATGGACGGGCATGCGCTACTGCGCACCCTGCGCACGCAATACCCGCATTTGCCGGTGCTGCTGATGACCGCCTACGGCACCGTGCAGCAGGCGGTCAGCGCCATGCGCGAGGGGGCGGTCGATTATCTGGTCAAGCCCTTTGCACCCAAGGCGCTGCTGGAGTTGATTGCTCAGCATGCGCAAGGACGCCTTGAGGGGGCCCCCGGTACGGGGCCGGTTGCGGTCGATCCCGCCAGTGTGCAGCTGCTGGAACTGGCTGCGCGGGTTGCTGGCAGTGACTCGACTGTACTGATTTCGGGTGAGTCCGGGACCGGTAAGGAAGTGCTCGCGCGCTACATCCATCAGCAATCTCCGCGGGCCGAACAGCCGTTTATTGCCATTAACTGCGCGGCTATTCCGGATAACATGCTGGAGGCCACTCTGTTCGGGCATGAAAAGGGCGCCTTTACCGGCGCGGTAGCGGCGCAACCGGGCAAGTTCGAGCAGGCCAATGGTGGCACTCTGCTGCTGGACGAGATTTCCGAAATGCCGCTGGCGCTGCAGGCAAAGCTGTTGCGGGTGCTGCAGGAGCGTGAGGTCGAGCGCGTGGGTGGTCGCAAGCTGATTCGGCTGGATATCCGTATCATTGCCACCACCAACCGGGACTTGCCGGCGGAGGTGGCTGCCGGGCGTTTCCGTGAGGACCTCTACTATCGCCTGGGCGTGTTTCCGCTGCAGTGGCAGGCGCTGCGCGAGCGCCCGGCGGATATTCTGCCGATTGCCGAGCGCCTGCTGAGCAAGCACGCGAGCAAGATGAATCTGCCTGGCGTCAGTTTTTCGGCGCAGGCGGTCAAGGCGCTGGAGGCGCATCCCTGGCCCGGTAACGTCCGCGAGCTGGACAACGCGGTGCAGCGCGCGCTGGTGCTGCAGGCGGGGGGTGTCATTCAGCCGTCGGATTTGTGTCTCGATCTGCAGGCCGGTGGTGCAACGCCGTTGCTACGCGCGGTACCGCCAGTCCCGCCGGTTGAATCGGTACAGCCGTCGTCACCGGTATTGCCCGCCGCCGACAACACCTCTGATCTGGGCAGCGGGGTGCGTCAGCGCGAATTTCAAATGATCATCAATGTACTGCGTGCCGAGCGCGGGCGCCGCAAGGAAGCCGCCGAGCGCCTGGGTATCAGTCCTCGCACCCTGCGTTACAAGCTCGCGCAGATGCGCGATGCCGGGCTGGATGTCGAAGGTAGCCTGTTCGCCGGTATCTGATCGTCAATTATCGTCCTCTCTCTGGCATCGGCTATCTGGCCGGTGCTGCCTTGCATTTGTCCATATGGTGGCGGGCTGGCCGCTGTTGGCATCAAACTTGCTGAATACCCTGTAAAGCGACTGTAGCCGTCAAAAAACCGGACGGCGTGGAGGCAAGCGTGACTCAGGGTGTTGAATTCAATCGATTGATGCTGCAAATGCGCACCATGCAAATGGAAGCCATGGGCAAGCCGCAGGCGGTCAAGCCAGCGGAGCCCAGCGTCAACGGCCCGGGCTTCGATGATCTGCTCAAGCAGGCTGTTGATCGCGTCAACGAATTGCAAAAAACCACGTCTGAACTGCAAACCGGCTATGAGCGCGGTGTAGAGGGGATCGATCTGACCGAGGTGATGATTGCCTCGCAGAAATCATCGGTTGCCTTTCAGGCGATGACGCAGGTGCGTAACAAGATGATTACCGCCTACGAAGACATCATGAAAATGCCAATCTAATCTCCCATGAGCCTGACTGTCTGAGGAAATGACAATGGATTCTGCCGGCAGCAATACCCCAGCTACCCGTGATCCGCTCGGTGCCGATCGCAAGCCGCTGATGGGGCTGACCTTTCTGGACAACCTGTCGCAACTGCCGATGTTGCGCCAGTTCGGTCTGCTGGTTGGTCTGGCTGCCAGTGTGGCAATCGGGTTTGCCGTGGTGCTGTGGTCGCAGGAGCCCGAGTACCGGCCGCTTTACAACAGCATGGACGGTTTCGACGCGGGTCAGGTGGTGGAAATGCTGCAGCAGAGCCGTATCGACTACAAGGTCGAGCCCAACAGCGGCGCGCTGCTGGTTCGCAGCGAGGATCTGGCCGATGCACGTCTGCGTCTGGCCAGTGCCGGCATTTCGCCGACCGACGGCAACGTAGGCTTCGAGATTCTGGATCGTGAGCAGGGTCTTGGTACCAGTCAGTTCATGGAAACCACGCGTTACCGCCGCGGCCTTGAGGGGGAGCTGGCACGCACCATCTCCAGTCTCTACAACGTCAAGGCAGCGCGCGTGCACATCGCCATTCCACGCTCCACCGTGTTTGTTCGCGATGATCGCAAGCCCAGCGCGTCCGTGCTGCTGGAAATGTACGCCGGTCGACGACTGGAGCCTGCACAGGTGATGGCCATCGTCAATCTGGTGGCAACCAGTGTGCCCGAACTGGGCAAGGACGAAGTCACGGTTGTTGATCAGAACGGCAACCTGCTGTCCAATCAGAGCGAGCTGAACGAGCTGACAGTGGCCGGCCGCCAATTTGATTACACCCGTCGCCTGGAAGAGACCTACACCCGCCGGGTACACAATATCCTCCAGCCGGTGCTGGGAACCGGGCGTTACAAGGCCGAGGTGTCGGCGGATGTGGATTTCAGTGCAGTTGAGTCCACTGCGGAAATGTTCAGCCCCGATGCTGCGCTGCGCAGCGAGCAGGTGGTGACCGAGGCGCGTTCGGCCAATGCTGGCCCCCAGGGCGTGCCGGGTGCGCTGTCGAACCAGCCGCCGGGTGCCACCCAGGTGCCTGAGCAGGTGATTGACCCGGTAACCGGCCAGCCTGTTGTTGCCGCCGTACCGCAGGACAAGCGCGAGCAGGCGGTACGCAATTACGAGCTGGATCGGCAGATCAGCCATACCCGCCAGCAGCTGGGCCGTCTCAAGCGTCTTTCGGTTGCCGTTGTGGTAGACGACCCGGCACAGGTGGATCCGCAGACCGGGGAAGTCACCCGGACGCCGATCAGCGAGGCGGAAATGGCGCGCTTGACCCGCCTGGTCCAGGACGCGGTGGGGTATGATGCCAGCCGGGGTGACAGCGTCAGCGTGATCAATAGCGCGTTTGTTGCTGAAGCCGAACTGGAACCGCTGCCGGCCATCCCGTTCTGGGAGCAGCCGTGGTTCTGGGATGTTGCCAAACAGATATTGGGTATTCTGTTTGTTCTGGTGCTGGTCTTCGCGGTGCTGCGCCCGGCGCTCAAGAACCTGACAGTCGCCGGCAAGGGCGGCAGTGACAACTATCCGGCGCTGGCAGGCGGAGGTTACGATGGCATGGACGGCGGCCTGCGTGATGATCAGGTGAGTCTGTCCGGTCCTTCCTCCGGTCCGGTATTGTTGCCGCCGCCCGGCGCCGGCTACGAACAGCAGCTCAATGCGATCAAGGGCCTGTTGGCCGAAGACCCGGGTCGGGTGGCACAGGTCGTGAAAGAGTGGATTAACGCCGATGAGTGATGACGCCAGCAAACGCCCGGCCAAACTGTCCAAGCTGGATAAGGCGGCCATTTTCCTGCTCAGCCTCGGTGAGTCCGATGCGGCGGCGATTCTCAAGCACATGGGGCCCAAGGAAGTTCAGCGGGTCGGCAGTGCCATGGCTGGATTGCGCACTGTACAGCGCGATCAGGTTCAGGAAGTCATGGGCGACTTTATCGAGGTGGTGGGCGAGCAGACCGGTTTGGGCGTTGGCGCCGATTCCTATATCCGCACCATGCTTACCCAGGCATTGGGGGAGGACAAGGCCAACAGCCTGGTTGACCGCATTCTGCTTGGCGGCAGCACCTCGGGTCTGGACAGCCTGAAGTGGATGGAGCCGCGTGCCGTTGCTGATGTGATCCGCTACGAGCATCCGCAGATTCAGGCCATTGTGGTGGCCTATCTTGACCCTGATATGGCCGCTGAGGTGGTTGGCTATTTCGACCACAAGGTGCGGCTGGACATTCTCCTGCGCGTGGCCGCTCTCAATACCGTGCAGCCATCGGCGCTGAAAGAACTGAACGAGATTCTCGAGAAGCAGTTTGCCGGCAACTCCAATACCTCGCGCGCGTCCATGGGCGGTGTCAAACGCACGGCCGACATCATGAACTTCCTTGAGTCCAGCGCCGAGTCGCAGCTGATCGAGTCGATCCGTGAAATCGACGAGGACCTGTCCTCCAAGATCGAGGATCTGATGTTCGTGTTCGATAACCTGGCAGATGTGGATGACCGCGGCATCCAGGCGCTGCTGCGCGAGGTCTCCTCCGAGGTGCTGATTGTCGCGCTCAAGGGTGCCGACGAGGCAATCAAGGAGAAGATCTTCCGCAATATGTCCAAGCGCGCGTCCGAGTTGCTGCAGGACGACCTGGAAGCCAAGGGGCCGGTCCGTATCAGCGAGGTCGAGGCTGCACAGAAGGAAATTCTCACCATTGCACGCCGCATGGCCGACGCCGGCGAAATTGTGCTCGGCGGCAAGGGTGGCGAAGAGATGATCTGAGCCCGGCAATCGCTGCCCTGCACATCGCGCGGTGGTATGCTGGCCGGGTTTTCCAAGCGGGGTAGGGTGTCATGTCGCAGGTCAAGAACGAAAGCGAGCTGTTGCGCAGTGGTGATGTATCAGCGTTCAGTCGCTGGGATCTGCCGAGCTTTGACGCCGAGCCGCATCATATTCCACTTGAGCGAGCGGCTGAGGCTGCGGCCAAGCCGGAAGCCGAAGCAGAAGCGGCGGCCGATCCGCAGGAGCTGGACGTGGAAGCGGTCAAGCCTTTCACCGTGGAGGAGCTTGAGCAGATCCGCGAGGAAGCCTACAACGAAGGCTTTGCCACCGGAGAAAAGGACGGCTTTCATTCCGGTCAGCTCAAGGCGCAGCAGGAAGCCAAGACTGTGCTGGCCAAGCGCACTGCCGAGCTGGACGCCCTGATGGCCCAGTTGATGGCGCCGCTCAAGCAGCAGGACGAGCAGATCGAAGACATGCTGCTGATGCTGCTGGAGCAGATGCTGCGCGCCGTGCTGCAGCGGGAAATGCAAGTCGATCGGGCGCAGGTGGTCAACGTCCTGCGTTCGGCGCTCAAGGCGCTGCCGGTGGGTGCCGAGAATATCCGGATTTACCTCAACCCCCTCGATTTCGAAAGCATCAAGGCCCTGCGTGAGCGCCACGATGAGAGCTGGCGTCTGCTTGAGGACGATCAGTTGATGCCCGGCGGCTGCCGTATTGAAACCGAGCACAGCCAGGTTGACGCTACGCTGGAAACCCGTCTGCAGCAATTGATCGCGCAGCTGCACGAGCAGCGCCGCGAGCAACGTGCGCATCCTCCCGCCGCCGATTTGCCGATTTCCGAGCGTGGTGCGGATCCGCAATGAGCAAGCCCCAGCGCATCAGTTTCGCCCGACGGCTGTCGGGGTATCAGCAGGCGCTGCACTTGCCGGCGCAGCCGGTGGTCGAGGGCCGCCTGATCCGTATGGTGGGTCTGACCCTTGAAGCCGAGGGCTGCAAGGCGCCGGTCGGCAGCCGCTGTCTGGTCATCAGCGACACGCTGCAGGGCGAGAGTCAGATCGAAGCCGAGGTCATGGGCTTTGCCGGCAGCAAAATTTACCTGATGCCGGTTGATCGTCTCGAGGGGCTGCAGCCAGGGGCTCGGGTGGTACCTTCAGCTGGTGGCGGCAAGCTGCCGATGGGGTTTGCCATGCTGGGCCGGGTGGTGGATGGCATTGGTCGTCCGCTGGACGGCAAGGGTAACTTCAAGGCCGAAGACTGGGTGGATATCAACGGCCCGACGATCAATCCGCTCAAGCGCCACCCCATTGAAGAAACGCTGGATGTCGGCATTCGCTCCATTAACAGCTTGCTGACGGTCGGCCGTGGCCAGCGTCTCGGCCTGTTTGCCGGCAGCGGTGTCGGCAAGAGTATGCTGCTGGGCATGATGACGCGCTTCACCGATGCCGATATCACCATTGTCGGGCTGGTTGGCGAGCGGGGCCGGGAGGTCAAGGAGTTCATTGAACAAATCCTCGGCGAGGAGGGCATGGCGCGCTCGGTGGTGGTTGCCTCTCCTGCCGATGACGCCCCCTTGATGCGGTTGCGCGCTGCAATGTATTGCACCCGCATCGCTGAATACTTTCGTGATCAGGGCAAGAACGTGCTGTTGCTGATGGACTCCCTGACCCGCTTTGCCCAGGCCCAGCGCGAGATTGCATTGGCCATTGGCGAGCCGCCGGCGACCAAGGGTTATCCGCCTTCGGTGTTTGCCAAGCTGCCACAGCTGGTTGAGCGCGCCGGCAATGCCGAGCAGGGCGGAGGGTCAATTACCGCGTTCTACACGGTGCTGTCCGAGGGGGATGACCAGCAGGATCCGATTGCCGACGCCTCGCGGGCGATTCTCGATGGGCACGTGGTGCTGTCCCGTCGCCTAGCCGAAGAGGGGCATTATCCGGCCATTGATATCGAAGCTTCGATCAGTCGCGCCATGCCGCAGATTGTCCCGCAGGCGTATTTGCAGAAGGCGCAGCTGTTCAAACAGCTGTACGCCCGTTATCAGCAGAGTCGCGACCTTATCAGCGTCGGTGCTTACGCCGCAGGCTCGGATCCGTTGACCGACAAGGCAATGGAAAAGATGCCTTCGATGCAGGGCTTTCTGCGTCAGGGGCTGCACGAGAGCGTGTCGCTGACCGACAGTCAGACCGGCCTGGAACAGATTCTGGGCAATGAGTGAAGCGCGTATTCGCCGGCTTGCGCCGGCACTGGATATGGCGCTGGACGAGGAGCGCAAGGCAGCCAAGGTGCTTGGACAATGCCAGAAGCAGTTCGAAGAGGCTGAGGTTCGTTTGCGTGATCTGGAATACTACTGCTCGGAATACGCCAAGGGTTGGAGCCAGCGGGGCTCCCAGGGCGTTGGTCGCGACTGGTTGATGAACTACCAGCGCTTCATGGCGCAGATGGAGGTGGCGATTGATCAGCAGCGGCAGACCGTACGCTGGCATGGCGAGAGTATCGACCGTGCGCGAGAGCACTGGCGCCAGCGCTATCAGCGGCTCGAAGCGTTGCGCAAGCTGATCGAAAAATATCGGCAAGAGGCGCAGGCCAGAGCAGACAGGCAGGAGCAGAAGCTGCTCGACGAGCTATCCCAGCGCGCCCACTCGCAGCGCACAAATAATTCCTGACAGTAGCCGGACCCTGTGCTAAAACAAATTCTGAGTTGGCGTTTGCCAGCGTAGGACCTGACAGGGAGAAAACATGTCGATTCAGGCGTCAATGTCCACCGATAGCCAGGTTTTGACCATCAGCGTAAACGGGCGTTTTGACTTCAGTGCCCATCAGGATTTTCGCAACGCCTATGAACGTGGCGGCTTGACACCCAGGCAGTATGTCGTTGACCTGCAGGATACCGACTATATCGATAGCTCGGCGCTGGGCATGCTGCTGCTGTTGCGTGATCATGCTGGTGGCGACAGCGCCGATGTGCGTATCGTTCACTGTAACCCGGATGTACGCAAGGTTCTGAGTATCTCCAACTTCGAACAGCTGTTCAGCATCGAATAATCATGTCCAGTACCGGCGCTGACGGCATAGACCCGGATCAGGGTGCCCGGCCGTTGATGGTGCTGGTGGCTGATGACAACCCTGCCGACCGCATGATCCTTCGGCGCCTGGTCGAACGCCTTGGGCACCAGGTCCATGAGGCAGAGCATGGGCAACAGGCCGTCGAGCTGTTCGCCTTGCATTCCCCCGATATTGTGCTGCTTGATGCGCTGATGCCCACCATGGACGGCTTTGAAGCAGCCCGCAGGATCAAGCTTCATGCGGGTGAGGATCTGGTGCCGATCATTTTTCTCACCAGCCTGACGGAGACGGGTGCGCTGGTGAAGTGTCTCGAAGCCGGCGGTGACGACTTTTTGACCAAGCCCTATAACCCGGTGATCCTGGAAGCCAAGATACGCGCGTTCCGACGCATGCGTGAAATGCATCAGACCCTGCAAAGCCAGCGCGATGTCATCGCCGGGCAGCATGCCGGGCTGCTGCGGGATCAGCAGCTTGCCAAAATCGTGTTTGACCGGGTGGCGCACGCTGGTGCACTGAATGACAGCTGCCTGCGTTACCTGCAATCGGCCTACGCGATGTTCAATGGCGATATTTTGCTGGCGGCGCACCGACCGTCCGGTGAGCTGCACCTGCTTCTGGGCGACTTTACCGGCCACGGGCTCTCTGCCGCGATCGGGGCGATGCCACTGGCTGAAGTGTTTTATGCCATGACCGCCAAGGGGTTTGCGCTGCGGGATATTCTGCTTGAGCTTAATTGCAAGCTTGGCCGCATCCTGCCGGTGGGGATCTTCTGCTGCGCAGTACTGATCGAGCTGAACGCCGCCAAGGGGCTGGTGGAAGTCTGGAACGGCGGTCTGCCTGAGGTGCTTGTGCTCGGCCGCGATGGCGCGTTGCTGCAGCGGGTGCCGTCCTCCAATTTACCGCTTGGGGTGGCCAATCGTGAGCGCTTCAATCCCGAGCCGACGGTTATGGCAATGCAACCGGGCGAGCGTTTGCTGTGCTGGACCGATGGCATCATTGAATGCCGCAATGCTGCGGGCGAACAGTTTGGCGAGCATGGGGTGCTGCAGGCGGTCGCTGCGCATGCCGGTCGGCCGGATGAGGTGTTTGACGGGTTGCTTGACGCTCTGGCGCATTTCCACGGCAGTGCAGAGGACGATATCAGTCTGTTACAGGTTGTCATGCCAGAGCGTCAGCTGGCGCAGGCGGTATTGCCCGCGGCCTTGGGGGGGGCAGCCCAGACAGGGCAAGACTGGCAGCTGAGCTACACCTTTCGCGCGGCAGCCATTCGCGAGCAGAACCCGTTACCATTTCTGATGCAGACGCTGATGTCGGTACAGGGGCTGCGCAGCCGCGCCGGGAGTCTGTTCACGGTGCTCAGCGAGCTCTACAGCAATGCTCTCGAACACGGCCTGTTGCGACTGGAGTCAGCCTGGAAGCAGGACTCCGACGGCTTTGCGTTCTACTATCAGGAGCGCGGTGCCCGTCTGCAGAGGCTGGACAATGGTTGGATTCGCTTCTGGCTGGACCACCAGCCTGTTGCCGGGGGTGGTTGTCTGACCATCGAGTGCGAGGACAGTGGCGCCGGTTTCGCGTCGCCTGGTACCTCGGCTGACTATGCCGGGCGCGGGCTGGCGCTGATCAGCGCGTTGGCCGATGAGGTCAGCTTCAGCGCGCAGTGCAGCCGGGTCAGGGTGGTCTTCCACTGGTCGCTTGGGCATACTGATCAGCATTGAGAATTGAACATACCCCCATCGAAAAGGAATACAGCGCGATGGCTGATCGCAAGCCGGACATGGATGTGACTGTGCAGCAGGGCCTGCGGGAGTTGATGCAGGATGACTACCCGCTGTTGCTGGAGACGTTTCTGGCCGATGCCGGCAAGCGTTTGCGTCAATTGCACGACGCCCTGGCCCAGGGTGACATGAATGCCTACCGTCAGGCAGCGCACAGCTTCAAGGGCAGCGCCGGCAACATGGGAGCCCTGGCGCTGGAACAGGCCTGTCTGGACGCCGAAGCCGCTGGTGTAGCGGGGGATCAGCAGGTCGCAGCCAGCGTGCTGATCGAGATTGAGCAGGCGTTTGACCGCCTGCAACCGTTGCTCGCATAGTCGTTACTTCCCACGTTTTCAATATTGGCCCGCAGTTTGCAGATACTCTCCTGACATATTGGCCAAGCCTTTTCAGGTGGAGATGACATCATGCCGGTCGGGCAGAATCTGATGGCGCTTTTCAGCGCCGACTTTTCCCGTGACACAGTCTCCGGTATTGCTTCCGGTCGCAGCAAGGCAGGCGATTCCGGGGCAGTGGCGGCGTTTTCGGCGATTCTTGCCGAGCAGACGCCAGAGGATCTGGATGCCCTGATGCAGCAGCTTGCTCAGGCGACCGGCGCGGACCAGGCGGCGCTGCCGCTGCCTGCCCTTGTTGCCGCAGACGGCAAGGATTTGCCGGAAAGCATGCAGAGCTGGTTTCAGCAGTTGGCGCAGCTGGTGGGCGCCGCCGACGCTGCCTCTGCAGAGGATGTGGCTACGGACGATGGACTGGCTGGGGATGACTCCGACAGCATCCTGGCGGGAATCAGTGAACAATGGCAGCAGTGGCTCGCACGTCTGCCGAGTCAGGAAGCACCCGCTGACACTGAAGCTGGCGACGGGGCTTTGACGCCTGGCGTCAATCCTGCTGTCGCTGCGCTTGTAGCTGTTGAGGCAGCGGCGCAGGCTGCTCCTGCTGAGGATGAGGCGGGTGACCCGCTGCTTGCGGGCGCAGGACGCGGCCCGTCCGGAGCCGATCTGGCTGCGCAGCTGCGCGCGCTGCTGCGGGGTGACGCTCAGGCCGGCGCGTCCGCCGATGTGTCTGCCCGCGAGGCGGCAACCCGGGCGGCGGAGGGCACCACAGCTCAGGCTGAGGCCGGCAATCGTCAGGTGCTCTCCGACCCCCAGCAGCAGCGTGTGCTGCAGGGGGTGGGCGGTGAACAGCCGGCCTCTGTCGGCAAGCTTATCGAGCAGCTTGAGTCACGCCTCGCGCCGCGCGCTGGCGGCCTGGATGCTGAATCAGCTGATGCCGGCAAGAGCGCCGCCGCGGCGCAATTGCATGCCAATGGGCAGTCTGCGCTGACCGCTCGACCGGTCACTGGCGTGGCTCAGACCCTGGGTGTACCCATGGGGCAGGCCGGCTGGAGCGAGGCGGTGGTCAACAAGGTGATGTGGATGTCCAGCCAGAATGTGAAGTCGGTTGAGATTCAGCTCGATCCGGCTGAGCTCGGGCCGCTGGAAATCCGGATTCAAACCCGTGGACAGGAGCACCAGGTGCAGTTTGTCAGTCAGCATGCAGGCGTGCGCGATGCGCTGGAAGGGCAGATGCATCGACTGCGTGAAATGTTTACCCAGCAGGGGGCATCGCTGGTCGACGTCAACGTATCCGATGGCTCGGCGGATGGACGTCAGTCCCAGAGCGCTTTCGCCGGTCTGGCGGATCAGGGTGGCAGCAGTGGCCGCGGCAGTCATGGCGCTGCTGCGTCCCATGGTAATGAAGACATGCCAGTCGATGATCCTGTCGCCACACTGCAGACCCGACTGGCGGCCGCGCGGCTGGTTGACTACTACGCCTGATACACCCGCTCGGGGTTATCTGACATCGAGGTAGCTTCGGCTGCCTCGGTTCTGTCGCCCGGCCCGCACCGGGCAGCAAAGACATTTTTCCTTCAAGTCAGTATCCTATGACCTTTGCTGGCGCGTCGGTATTGCTGCAGTGCGCTGGAGCGCACAGTTGGCCTGATACTGGCACGCTGGATGCATGCATCTACATGAACCGTGGCTGAAAGGCCTAATTGACGGAATATTGGCATGGCAAAGCAATCGGAATCTGTCGAAGACGACGTGCAGGAAAAGCCGGCAAAGAGCCGCAAGAAACTCTTCATACTGATCGGTATCGGGCTGTTTGCCCTGCTGATCTCGGCGGGCGGCGTTGCCTTCTTTCTGCTCGGTGGCGAGGATGCCCCCGAGCAAGAGGTGCCGGCAGAGCCGGTACAACAGGAGGCCATTTATCAGCCGCTGGATCCGGCCTTTGTCGTCAACTACGCAGTGTCCGGTCGCCAGCGCTACATGCAGGTCAGTGTGGTGCTGATGAGTCGCGATGCCGCCGGCATGGCCAAGCTCAACCAGCACCTGCCGCTGATTCGCAATCAGCTGGTAATGCTGTTTGGCAGTGAGGATTTCGAGTCGCTGATGACTCCTGAAGGCAAGCAGGCGCTGCGCGACAAGGCGACCCTGGCCGTCAAGGCGTTGCTTGAAAAGGAAGTAGGTAACCCGGTCATCGAATCGGTGCTGTTTACCAACATGGTTCTTCAATAGGACACATCTATGGCCGTACAGGATCTGCTGTCCCAGGATGAGATCGACGCCCTTCTGCATGGTGTGGATGATGGCGCCATTGATACCGATCTCGACAGTGACCCCGGTTCGATCAAGAGTTATGACCTGACCAGCCAGGATCGTATCGTACGCGGGCGTATGCCGACGCTGGAAATGATCAACGAGCGTTTCGCCCGCTACACCCGTATCAGCATGTTCAATCTGATGCGTCGTTCCGCTGACGTGGCCGTTGGCGGCGTGCAGGTGATGAAGTTTGGCGAGTACGTCCACACCCTGTATGTGCCGACCAGTCTCAATCTGGTGAAGATGAAACCGCTGCGCGGCACGGCCCTGTTCATCCTGGACGCCAAGTTGGTGTTCAAGCTGGTCGACAATTTCTTTGGTGGCGATGGTCGTCACGCCAAGATCGAAGGGCGTGAATTTACGCCGACCGAGCTGCGCGTCGTGCGCATGGTGCTGGACCAGGCGTTTGTAGATCTCAAGGAGGCCTGGCAGGCGGTTCACGATGTCACCTTTGAATACGTCAACTCCGAGGTAAACCCGGCACTGGCCAACATTGTCAGTCCGAGCGAGGTGGTGGTGGTCTCTACCTTCCATATCGAGCTCGATGGCGGCGGTGGCGATCTGCATGTCACCATGCCCTATTCGATGATCGAGCCCCTGCGCGAGGTTCTGGACTCGGGCGTTCAGTCTGATGTGGATGAGCATGACGAGCGCTGGGTGCGTGCCCTGCGAGAAGAGATCACCGGTGTGAAGGTGCCGCTGAACGCGACCGTGGTAAAAACCGAGCTCAAGTTGCGTGATCTGCTGAGCATGCAGGCAGGTGATGTGATCCCGGTGGAGATGCCCGACTATATGGTGCTCTGTGCCAACGGCGTGCCCACCTTCAAGAGCAAGCTGGGGTCGGTCAAGGGCAACCTGGCGCTGCAGATTCTTGGGCCGGTCATGCGACCGCGCTGACCGACCACCACAATCAATAACAGGGGACAGCGAGATGGCTGACGACAACAAACCCGATGAAATCAGCCCGGAAGAGCAGGCTCTGGCGGATGAGTGGGCGGCGGCGCTGGATGAGGCCGGTAACGCCAATCAGGACGACATTGATGCGATGCTGGCTCAGACCGGTTCGCAGCCACGCATGCCGATGGAAGAGTTCGATGCCCCGGCACGCACCAGTCGCTCCGCCGAGGACATGGACCCCGGCGACAGCCCGAACCTGGACGTCATCCTTGATATTCCGGTTACCATCTCGATGGAGGTCGGCAATACCGAGATCACCATTCGCAACCTGTTGCAGCTGAACCAGGGCTCGGTGGTGGAGCTGGATCGGCTGGCCGGGGAGCCGCTGGACGTCAAGGTCAACGGTACGCTGATTGCACATGGAGAGGTGGTGGTGGTGAACGAAAAGTTCGGCATCCGTCTGACCGACGTGATCAGCCCCTCCGAACGCATCAAGAAGCTGCGTTGATGCGCACGTTGATCGCGACGCTTTTGGCGTCTGCGCCGTTGCAGGTGCTGGCGCAAGGGACTGAGCCTGCAGCCGTCGCGGCAGTCGGTAATGTCGGCGGCGGATCACTGGCCTTGCAGCTTGGCCAGTTGGCCCTGGGGCTGGGGTTTGTGGTTGGCCTGATTGTGCTGCTGGGGTGGCTGCTGCGTCGAGTCGGCCCGCTCGCAGCCCAGGGTGGCCAGCATATCCGTCTGGTCAGCAGCCTGCCGCTCGGGCCTCGCGATCGTTTGCTTCTGGTCGATGTGGGGGGGACGCAGATGCTGCTCGGGGCTTCCCCAGGTCGTATCAATACATTGCATGTGTTTGACCATCCTATAGCGGATCTTCAGGCCGATGTCGCAGCCAATGGCGATTTTGCTCGCAAGCTGCAGGCGTTGCTGAAAAGAGAGGGGCAATCGTGATGCGCTGGCTGGGACTTTTCCTGATCCTGCTTGCGCCGTCGGTTCTGGCCCAGTCGGCTGCTGATCCGCTGACCATGCCGGCGATCACCTTGAGTACCGACAGCGAGGGGCAGCAGACCTATTCAGTCAGTCTGCAGATTCTGCTGCTGATGTCGGCGCTGACCTTTATTCCCGCCTTTGTCATGATGATGACCAGCTTCACCCGGATCATCATCGTGTTCGCTATCTTGCGTCAGGCGCTGGGCTTGCAGCAAACGCCGTCCAGTCAGGTATTGATCGGTCTGGCGCTGTTTCTGACCCTGTTTATCATGGCGCCGGTGTTCAGCAAGATTAACGAATCGGCCCTGCAACCCTATCTGAATGAGCAGATGCAGCCGCAGCAGGCGCTGGAAGCGGCCAGCCTTCCACTGCGTGAGTTCATGCTGGCGCAGACCCGTGAAACGGATCTGGAGCTGTTTGTACGTCTGGCCAAGCGCACCGATCTGACCGGGCCGGACGAGGTACCGTTTCATATTCTGGTGCCGGCGTTCGTGACGTCCGAGTTGAAAACCGCTTTTCAGATCGGCTTCATGATTTTCATCCCCTTTCTTGTCATCGACCTGGTGGTGGCCAGCGTGTTGATGGCCATGGGTATGATGATGTTGTCGCCATTGATCATATCGTTGCCGTTCAAGATCATGCTGTTCGTACTGGTTGACGGCTGGGCGCTGATTATCGGTACCCTGGCCGCCAGTTTCGCGGTTCCCTAGGAGGCCTGCAGATGAGTCCGGAAGTGGCGGTTGGTCTGTTCAGTCAGGCGTTGTGGCTGACCTCGGTGGTGGTCGCCATTGTGGTTCTGCCCAGTCTGGTCATTGGTTTGATCGTCGCCATGTTTCAGGCTGCGACCCAGATCAACGAGCAGACGCTCAGTTTTCTGCCGCGTCTGCTGGTCACCTTTATTACGTTGATCTGGCTTGGCCCCTGGCTGGCTACCCAGATGGTCGAATTTACCGACACGCTGTATCGCCAGATTCCCGGATTGATCGGCTGATGATCGAGTTGTCCAGCGCCGAGCTCAGTCGCTGGGTGGCAAGCTACCTGTGGGTGCTGTTTCGCATAGCCTCCCTGTTGATGACCATGCCGGTACTTGGCACCCAGCTGCTGCCTGTGCGCGTGCGTCTGTATTTCGCATTGGCTCTGACCTTGCTGATTGCGCCGCAGGTGGGTGAGGTGCCGTTGCTGGACGCGCTGTCCCTGAGTACCTGGATAGTGATTGGCGAACAGATACTGATCGGCGCGGCAATGGGCTTCTCGTTGCAACTGCTGTTTCAGGTCCACGTGTTGGCGGGGCAGATTATTGCAATGCAGATGGGCCTCGGTTTCGCCTCCATGAATGATCCGTCGACCGGCATTTCCGTCGCTGTGGTGGCGCAGGTGTTTACCATGCTGGTCACGCTGCTGTTTCTGGCAATGAACGGCCATTTGGTCGTGTTGGAGGTGCTGGCGGAGAGTTTCACTACTCTGCCAATCGGAGATAGTCTCGGGCGTATGGACTTTCAGGCCCTGGTGCTGCGCTTTTCCTGGGTGATGGCCGCGGCTATTCTGATCGGTATGCCGGCCATTACCGCGCTGCTGATCGTCAATATCTCATTTGGCGTCATGATGCGCGCGGCACCGCAGCTGAATATCTTCTCGATCGGTTTTCCGCTGACGCTGGTTTTCGGCCTGTTCATCATGTGGGTCATGATGGGTAACGTACTGGGGCAGTATCAGGAGCTGGCGTCGGATGCGCTGATCTGGCTTCGCGGTTTGGTGAGGGCGAGCTGATGGCAGAGTCCGACAGCGGTCAGGAACGCACAGAGGAACCCACGAGCAAGCGACTCAAGGAGTCGCGTGACAAAGGGCAGGTTGCGCGCTCGCGCGAGCTCAATACGCTCGCCGTCGTGATGGTCGCAGCGGTTGGCTTGCTGATGCTGGGCCCGGCAATGGCGCAGAAGATGATGGACCTTATGGTCTTCAATTTCTCGCTGGAGCGTGAAGCGCTCTATGCTACCGATGCCATGGGGTTGCATCTGTTTGCCTCCTTGCGCGAGGGTCTGGAGATCCTCGGGCCGCTGTTTGGTCTGTTGCTGATTGCATCCATTGTCGGCCCGATCATGCTCGGGGGCTGGCTGTTCAGCATCAGCTCGCTGGCGCCGAAGTTCGAGCGCATGGACCCGTTGGCGGGTCTCAAACGGATGTTTTCGGTCAAGGCGCTGGTGGAGCTACTCAAGGCGCTGGCGAAGTTTCTGGTGGTACTGGGTGTGGCGCTGGTGGTGCTGCAGGTGCGCACCGAGGACTTGCTCAGCATGGCCAAGGAACCGCTGCCGGCCGCCATCATTCATAGCGCCTGGGTGCTCGGCTGGTCGCTGCTGATTCTGTCCTGTTCGCTGATTTTGATCGCAGCGGTGGATGCGCCTTTCCAGCTGTGGGATCACAAGCAGAAACTGCGTATGACCAAGCAGGAAATCAAGGATGAGTACAAGGATTCCGAAGGCAAGCCCGAGGTGAAATCGCGGATCCGTCAGTTGCAGCGGGAAATGGCCGAACGGCGGATGATGAGCAAGGTGCCGCAGGCAGACGTCGTCATTACCAACCCGACCCATTTTGCGGTTGCCTTGAAGTATGATCCGTTGTCTTCTGGTGCGCCTGTGGTACTCGCCAAGGGGGCTGATTTTATCGCCCAGCGTATTCGCGAGGTAGCTAACGAGAACCAGATCATCATTCTGGAGTCGCCACCGCTGGCGCGAGCAGTCTATTACAGCACCGAGATCGACCACGAGATACCATCCGGGCTGTATCTGGCTGTGGCGCAGGTGCTGGCATACGTATTCCAGTTGCGCCAGTATCGGGCGGGGCAGGGTAAGCGGCCGGGGCCGATGCCGGACCCGACCATCCCGGATGATCTCAAGCGTTGAAGCTGATGCCAGTTCAGGGCTGGCTGGCCGGTGCCTGATGCAGTTCCAGATCCTGAATCAGATCGCCAAGATCCTCCTCCATCAGACGGCGCAATTCGGTTTCGTACTCTTCAATGGAACCGGACAGATCAAGAATAATTTCCACCCGGCGATTCAGGGCGCGGGTCTCTGGCCACTCGTTGCTGGCCCGCGGGCGCGTTTCTGCATAGCCTTGTACGCGCATGCGTTCGGGCTTGATCGTCTCGTTGTACAGCAGCGCGTTGGCTACCGAGGATGCACGGGCGGCCGACAGATCCCAGTTGGACTGGAAGCGGCTGGTGTTGATGGGAATGTTATCGGTATGGCCTTCGATGGTGATTTCACCCGGCAGCTCGGCGAGTACCGTGGCGATGCGATCGAGCATGTCCTGGAACTCGGGGGTCATCTCTGCTGAGCCGGAGGGAAATGAACCCTTTTCCTCGACCCGAATGATGATGCGCTTGCGGTCATTTTCCAGTTGCAGACGACCTTGAGCCAGTTCGTTTTCGAGCACGTCGCGCAGGGCATCCATGCTGGTGTCGATCTGCTCTTTGGTGGTGTCCTGAACCTGCTTCTGGACATCCGCTTCCAATTCCTCACGCAGCGTTTCGAGCTTTGGATCCTGTTCGGTCGTTTGCTGGCGTACGCTGTCTACCGGCGTTGGCTCGGGCTTGCCTGGCGAGAACTTGTCAAAGATGGGGCTGGTTCCCATGGGGATCTCCAGCGCCGGTACCTCGCGTTGCACGCCAAAGGCCGCAGACAACTCGCCGGCGATTTGCTTGAACTTCCGCGCGTCGATCTCGGAGAACGACAGCAGCAACACGAAAAAGCACATCAGCAGCGACATCAGATCGGCAAAGGTCATGACCCAGGCGGGTATGCCCGGGCTGTCGTCTTCCTGCTCTTCCATCAGCCTTCCTTCGCCTCTTCGCCCGTCTTGCCGCGCTTCTCGGCAGGCAGATAGCTGCTCAGCAGTTGCTCGATAACCCGTGGGTTGGTGCCTTCCTGAATCGCGAGGATGGCATCAATCCAGAGCGATTGCATGCGCGCCTCTTCGGTCATGCGCAGTGCCAGCTTGTCGGCAATGGGCAAACAAACCATGGTGGCGAGCATCGCGCCGTACAGGGTTGTCAGCAGTGCGACCGCCATGGCCGGGCCAATGGATTTGGGGTCTTCCATGTTGGACAGCATTTGCACCAGACCGATCAGCGTGCCGATCATGCCCATGGCCGGGCCGACATCGCCGAGGGCGGAGAAAATTTTGGCCCCCCAGCGGTTGCGCTCCATGGTCAGCACCCGTTCCTTCTCGAGAATGGCTTTCACGGTCTCCTGGGGATGACCATCAATCAGCAGCTGGATGCCGCTGGCGAGGAAAGGGGAGGCGATTTCCTTTTCCTCGAGGGCCAGCAGACCGGACTTGCGGGCGATGGTGGCGAGCTCAACCAGTTCGTTGATGCTGCTCTCGGTATCGGGCAGCTTGAATCGAAAGGCGCGGCCGGCAACTTTTATGGCGCCAATAAATTGACCAACATTGAATTTTGCAAGTACCACAAACAGGCTGCCCCCAAACACGATAAGCATCGATGGTACGTTGAAGAACACCTGAGCGCCGGTGCCCAGCAGAATGGATGCGGCGATGATGCCGAGTGCGCCGATCAGGCCAATCAGGGTTGCGAGATCCAACGGGGACTCCTGGGGTGTGTTGCGACGGGGTGCACAGCAATGCTCGACCGCATTAGGGCTGAAGCGGCTATTCTAAGGGGGATGGCCAAGATTGCAAACGCCGATTGAAGTCGGCTTTGTGCCAAATTTACCGGTATTCGGAGCGTTGTCATGGCGGGAGTTGCTCGTGTGTCCTCAGGCTCGGTGTTGGCAGCGGTGCTGCTGGCAGGAGCGCTGGTCTTTATCGGATTTAGTCTGAAAACCGGGTTGCTCGAATTTCGAGGGGCCGACCGGATTGTCAGTGTCAAGGGATTGGCGGAGCGTGAATTGCCGGCTGACCTGGCGCTCTGGCCGATCAATTTCAGTGTTGCGGGCGACAGCCTTGATCGCCTTCAGGCAGACGTCGAATACCAGCAGGGGCTGGTACGGTCTTTCCTGCTGCTCAAGGGGTTTGAAGAGCAGGACATTCAGTTGTCGATGCCCAAGATAGTCGATCAGCACGCCAACAGTTACGGGGCTAATCTGCCTCCCGAACGCTACCGGGCCGAGGTGACGGTTCTGGTTCGCACGGCGGATGTGGATGGCGTCAAGGCAGGCATGCAAACGGTCGGGGAGCTGGTCAAGTCGGGGGTCGCGCTTACCCAGAGTTATGAATTTCAGCCCACCTTTCTGTTCACCCAGCTGGACTCGATCAAGCCTGACATGATTGCGGACGCCACCCGTGACGCACGCGCCGCTGCGGATCAGTTTGCCCGCGACTCAGGCACGTCCGTTGGCGCCATTCGACGCGCCTCCCAAGGCTACTTTTCGATTGATGATGTCGATCCGTTTACTCCGGAGATCAAGCGAGTTCGGGTGGTGACCAACATCGATTACAGCCTGGAATAGCGCCTAGCCTGCTGTGTGTCGGCGGACAAACTCGCTGATCTGCAGCGGCCAGCGCTGCAGGTCGCTGGCGTGATCAATGATGTGCAGCTCAGCCATGGGCAGTGCTTCCGCCAAAAGCTCCGCGCTTTGCACTGGATGAATCGGATCATCGCGCCAACCCAGAATCAGTGTTGGCACCGCAAGCTGATGCAGTGCGTCGCGGGCGGGCAGATCGCAGGCGCAGGCCGCCTCAAGTATGGCGGTCAGTGTCGGTGCGTGCATCCCGCTGAGCGCCTGTCGTGACGCCGTGGCGTGCTCCGGATGGGCCTGCAGCAACCAGTCGGGCAGGGCAGGGTTCTGCGTCGCAAGGCTGATCAGGCTGGTCAGGCCGCGTTGCTCGATAATGCCTTGCATCTGTCGATAGCGGCGTATTTGATTGGGCCGCGTCTGCCAGGCTGTTGGCGGAGTGGCCAGAATCAGGCAGCTCGTCTGTTCCGGGCATTTCAAGGCTGCGAGCAGTGCGCTGGCCGCGCCCATCGAGTGGCCGCCCAGTGCGCGCGGCAACGCGGTGTGCGCGCTGGCAATGGCGAGTAAGTCGTCAGCCTGTGCACTCCACAGGTAGGCTGCGCTGTCTGTGCCTCCCGGTGAGTGCCCGTGCCCGCGCGCATCGTAGCGCACCCGGCACACCCCGTCGTTTTCTGTGGGGTGAAACCAGCCGGTGCGGGTTTCGAAGTCCATGGAGTGCATCAAACCGTGTGCCCAGACCAGAACGGGTCCCGAGCCGGATACTGTTGTGTTGAACATGCAGGTGTCATCATCAAGGCCGAATTGCCAGATTAACAGACGGGTATGCCACTGACAGCCGCAAGCTGCCGAATTAGACTGTCTGACTTATTTTTCCGGGGGGGCGTGTTAATGGATTTGGTGGCCTGGGCACATCGAGGTAGCGCCGGTTTTACCCTGCGAGGCTGGCACAGTCGGCCGAGTGGTAAGCCCGTGCTGCATTTTCTGCATGGCAACGGTTTTTGCACCCGAACCTATGAGCCGATGCTGGGATTGCTGGCCGAGCAGTTCGATCTGTGGCTGTGTGACCTGCAGGGGCACGGTCAGAGCGATCACGGCGGGCGTTTTGTTGGCTGGAATCGCAACGCCGAGCTGGCTGCCGAGGCTTTCAGCATGCAGGGGGCTCTGTTTGATGATGTGCCGCGCATGGCCTGCGGTCATAGCTTTGGTGGAGTGTTGACGGCGCTGATGATGGCCCGCCAGCCGACCCTGTTTGAGCGTGCGGTGCTGCTTGATCCGGTGTTCTTTCCGCCCGGCTTGATTGCCCTGCGCCGTGGGCTGGCACTCGTTGGCCTGGATGACCACTCGGTAGCCAAGCGGGCAGCAGCGCGCAGGGACTATTGGCCAGATCGTACTGCCGCGCATGCGGGGTTGCACAATCGCGGCATGTTCAAGGGCTGGGATGAAACGGCTTTTGAGGCGCACATCGCGCACGCTCTGCGGGATCGGGAGACTGGCGGTGTCGAGCTGTGCTGCAAGCCGGAAAGAGAGGCAGAGGTCTTTCGCAGTATGCCATCGGCGCTGTGGTCGTCACTAAGACGCCTGACGACGCCAACGGAGATTATTTACGGTGATCGAACCTATCCGTTTGTGATTCGTTCCGCCCGCCGTTTGGCGGCCAGTAACCGTCATGTTCGCGCGCACCAGACGGCAGGTGGTCACTGTTTCATGCTTGAGCATCCGGCCGCGGCGGCAGCGGCCGTGCGCAAATCCCTGCTGGAAGGCTGATTCCGGTTCAGGTGCTGCTGGTTTTTTCGGCCAGTAGCGTGCTGCGCTCCTGGATGCTGCGGGCAACATGCTCTGCCAGGCCCGTGCCGGCCTCACTCATGGTCAGGTAGGTATGGTCCGCGCCAGCCTGAATAATCCTGCGGGCGATGTCCTCGTACATGGCATGGGACACGATCAGTCCGTCGAAGCCCCGTGCCCGCAGTTTTTGGGTTGCGATGGTCTTGGCTTCGGCGTCGTTCATCGCGAGGATGACCGAATGAATGTTGGGCATGTTCAGATTCTGCCAGAACACCGGGTCCTCCGCGTCTGCGAACAGCGCGCTGCGCCCTGCCTGAAGGCTGGTATCCACGGCGACCGGGTCTGAATCCAGACCAATGATGCGATAGCCTTTTTCGGCCAGGTTGTCGTAGGCGGCTCGACCGGTGCGACCCAGGCCCATGACCAGTACCTGCGCGTCCCCCAGAGTGATTGGCTGCTCGTCCGGGTGGCGGATGTCGCGCTCGAATCGCCGCAGCAGGGGGCCGATGCGCTCGTATATGGAATGTGCAACGCGGTTCAGTGGTGCCGATATGATGAACGAAAACGACACTGTCAGCGCCAGTGGCACAAGCCAGGCGGGTAGCACCAGACTGGCCATGATCAGACCGAATTCGCTGTAGTTGGTCAGCGTCAGGCTGCTCAGGAAGGCGCTGCGCGCACGCAGTTTGAAGCCGACAAACAGCAGGAAGAACAGCGCGGCTTTCAATGGCAGCAGCAATGCCATCACCAGTGCAAAGATGACCGCGTGCTGATCAGGCAGACCGCCGAGACCAATCTGCAGGAAGAAGCCGACCAGAAACACTTCCTTGAGGCTCCACAGTGATTGCGACAGCTCGCCGGCGCGTTTGTGATTGGCCAGCATCGCTCCAAAGGCCAGTGCGCCCAGTTCCGAACTCAGCCCCAGCGCTTCAAAACCGACGCCGCCGACTACCAGGGCCAGCAGCAGGCCGAGCAGAACCATCAGCTCCTCGCGGCCGCTCAGGTCCAGCAGCTTAAACAGCAGTGGCCGGCACAGCGGCAGGATCAGGACCATCAGCGCCCAGCTTGACGGAGTCTTGCCGCTGGCCACGCTGATGGCTACCAGCGCGATGAGATCCTGCATGATCAGCACGCCGATCGCGACCCGGCCATGAAATGCACGCAGCTCGCGTTTGCTTTCCAGTACTTTGGCGGCGAGTACGGTGCTGGAAAACGACAGCGCCATGGCCAGCAGGATGGCCTCGCCCGCCGGCATATCCAGGACGTACATGAAGGCGGGTAAAAACAGCGCGCTGGAAATACCGAAATGCAGCAGGCTACCGCCAACCACCTCCGGACGTACCAGGTTCTTTACCTTGAGCTTGAGGCCGACGGTGAAGAGCAGCAGCAACACGCCGAGGTGGGCGATGTGATTGAGCACATAACTGTCTTCCGGGCCCACACCAACACGTTCCCCCAGCGCCGAGAGCGCAAAACCGGCACCCAGGTAGCCGATCAGGGGAGGGAGGCCTGCCTGCTTCAACAGCAGGCCCAGGCCAAAAGCAAAGGCAATCCAGACTGCTTCAATCACAACCGCGTTCCATTATCCGTGTGTGGGGCCAATCATGGCCGCTCACGGCAGCCTCGTCTGCGCAGACTATATCGAACTTGGCGCGGTTTTGCCGAGTGCAGTGGCCAAAATGCACGAACCCGGCCGGAGCCGGGTTCGTGCAATGCCTTGCTGCTTTTGGCGTCAGGCGGCGACGATGACGTCGCCGTGGTTTTCCGGTTCGATCAGCGCCCGGTGGAGTGCTGCGATGGCAGCGTCGTAGTCCTCTTCCTGCACGACGCACTGCATCTCGACCTGACGGATCGACTGGTGAACCGCCTGGATGCTGATGCCGGCTTCGGCCAGAGCCGCTACGGTCTTGGCCAGGATGCCCTTTACCTTGAGGTCGGAGCCGATCGCCGAGACGATGGCGATGTTATGCACGTTGACCTCGGCCATCGGATAACGCTCCTCGATCAGGCGTGAGGCGCGGTTGATCATCTTGCGTGATGCCGAAACATAGTAGGTGATGCTGTTGGCGTCGGAGTCCTTGTTGACCACATATAGCTTCAACTGTTTGAGCAGGCGGGTGATTTCCAGATCGTATTCAACATCGCCGAGCATTTCCTGATCAAATACCTCAATGCCGAAGACATCCTTGCGGCCGGCGATAATCTCGACGCAGGGCTTTTCGCTGCAGTAGTCCTGGCTGATCAGTGTGCCCTGGTGTTCGGGCTCGAAGGCGTTCTTGATGCGCAGGTGGATCCCGGCACGGCGCAAGGTGCGCGCTGCCTTCGGGTGAATCGCCTCCATGCCCAGGTTGGACAGCTGGTCTGCCACGTCATAGTTGGTCCGGCCGATGGTTACGACCTTGTCCACGCCAACCAGAGCCGGGTCGGCGCTGGAAAGATGGTATTCCTTGTGGATGATCGCTTCACTGGCGCCGGTAGCTGCTGCAATCTGGGCGAAGGTGATCTCGCTGTAGCCGCGGTCGAAGGTGTTCATCAGGCCTTCGCTGCAATGGGTGTAGCCGGTTGCAACAACCAGTTCACTGTTGAAGTCGATCCCGGCGAAGCTGTCACGGACCATATCCTGAAAGGCCTTGGGTTCGCGCTGGTTCCAACCGGTCAGGTCGGCCAGGCGAGCATTGATGCCGTGCTTCTTCAGCGCCAGAACAGTATTGAAGGCGCTGTGTGCCTCGCCCAGTGAGGCGAGCATTTCGCGTACCTTCATCAGATGTTCGGTCAGCTGGAAGTGGCCGTAGGAGCACAGTTGCTGCAGGCTGACCATGCAGTCGCGAACGTCGCTGATGCGGCCTTCGATGAAGCGGTTGGCAGCCTGCAACTCATACTCACCCTTGAACAGCTCGGCGTTCTTGGCGGTCATGGCTTGCTGGACGTTGTCCAGGGCTTCCAGCCAGGCGTCTTCGTTGTGGGCGTCGGCGAAGCGCTCGTAGACACCGGGCTCGCCGGTCTTCTTGTGTTCGAGCAGCATGTTGGTCATGCCCGAATAGGCAGAGACCACAAAAATGCGCTGGTACAGCTCAGCACCCTGACGTTGGCCAATGAAAATGTTCTGCAGTACTTCCTCGAAGCGGCTCATTGAAGTGCCGCCGATCTTCTCTACTGTATGCATGGTCCTGGTTTCTGTCGTTGGTGAATGCTGGCCTGCCATCGGCAGGTCGGAGCCTCGTGCTCCGCCGCGTGTGCCGGTCTGTTGCTGCCCCTTGGGCGCAGCCGGCAGATTATCCACATCAAGCTGGCGTCGGAATAGATGCCTGAGTGCATCTATTTGTTGCATCAGACGCGCGGTCTGTGGGACGCGGTCACTATTGCCGTGCACCGCTGCCGGAGTCGCCATCCATCTCGGCGCGACTCCGGCCGGCATGATCTTCAATTCGGCTCTGCCATCTGGGCAGGGCGCTTGGATCATGCCCGTGGGCGGGTGCGACTCAGTCCATGTCGACGGGGTAGACGCCGTCCTTGTCATGAACTTCCTTGCCGCTGAGCGGCGGGTTGAAGACGCACGCCATTTTCATGTCCTCGGTGCCGCCACGCAGCATGTGCTCGTCGTGCTTGTCGAGGATGTAGAGCGTGCCTGGGCGGATCTGGTAGACCTTGCCGTCGGACAGGGTCTCGATCTCGCCGTTGCCACTCATGCAGTAGACCGACTCCAAATGGTTCTTGTAGTGGATGTGGGTCTCTTTGTTGGCATAAATGGTGGTGATGTGAAACGAGAACCCCATGTTGTCGTCCTTGAGCAGCATCCGGGTGCTCTCCCAGGTCTCGGTGGCGACACGGCGCTCGGAGTTTTCACAGTCTTGCAGTGTACGTACGATCATGGATTCGGGTTCCTTACGAAGCTTGGTTGGCTACCTGCTCTGCCATGACTTTGGCAAAGGCGGCATCAAGAATTTTCAGTGCCTTGTCGATCTGCTCTTCGCTGATGGTCAGTGGGCACAGGCACTTGACGACCTGGCTGTGGTTGCCGCTGGTTTCGATCACCAGACCGTTGGCGAAGGCTTCCTGACAGATGGCGGCAGCAATATCGCCGTCCGGGCAGTTGATGCCGAGCATCATGCCGCGACCCTTGATGTAGAGAGAGTCGGGGCCGTGTTTGCGGACGATCTTCTGCATGCCTTCACGGATGCGCTGGCCCTTGGCTTGGACGCTCTTGGCGAAGCTGTCGTCCGACCAGAAATGCTCGATCGCAGTGGCTGCGGTAACAAACGCGTGGTTGTTGCCGCGGAAAGTGCCGTTGTGTTCGCCCGGTTTCCACTGATCAAGCTCGTTGCGCATGACGACGATGGCAAACGGCAGACCGAAACCGCTGAGCGACTTGGACAGGGTGATGATGTCTGGCTTGATGCCCATCTCTTCAAAGCTGAAGAAGGTGCCGGTTCGACCGCAGCCGGCCTGAATGTCATCAACAATCAGCAGCATGTCGTGCTTGCGGCACAGTTTTTCCAGTTTGCGCATCCAGTCGGCCGATGCGGTATTCAGGCCGCCTTCGCCCTGAACCACCTCAACAATTACTGCAGCCGGCTTGTCGATACCGCTGCTCGGGTCGCTGAGCATCTTGTCCATCATGGAGATGGTGTTGACCTTGTCACCGAAGTAGTTGGCGTAGGGCATGCGGCTGACGTCAGTCAGCGGTACGCCAGCAGCGCCGCGGTGATGGCCGTTACCGGTGGCAGCCAGCGCACCGATGGTGCAACCGTGGAAGCCATTGGTAAAGCTGATGATATTGCTGCGGCCGGTTACCTTGCGAGCCAATTTCAGGGCTGCTTCAACGGCGTTGGCGCCGGTCGGTCCGCTGAACTGGACCTTGTACTTGTCCAGGCCGCGCGGCTGCAGAATTACCCGCTTGAAGGTTTCCAGAAAGCGTTCCTTGGCATCGGAATACATGTCCAGTCCGTGGGTCAGACCGTCATCTTCCAGATACTGGATCAGGGCCTTCTTCAGGACCGGATTGTTGTGGCCGTAGTTCAGCGTGCCAGCACCGGCGAGGAAGTCGATGTAGTGCTTGCCTTCACGGGTGATCAGCTCCGCGCCGCGGGCCTGCTTGAAAATCACCGGGAACGAGCGGCAGTAGCTGCGAATATCCGATTCGTTTTTCTCGAACTGTTCAAAGGTATTCATGAACTCTCCTGGTCTCAGTGCTGAGCGTCGTTGGGTGCTGATTGGGTAAAGGGGCCGGCGCGATAAATGATTTCATCATCGTGCTCGCCGTTGAAATGGGTCTGGCGCGAGAACAGCACTTCGGTGCTGTAGTCGGCGCCGAGCAGGCGAAACGCCTTCTTGAACAGGGCTTCGGATGCTGCGTTGCCGGGAGAGATGGTGGTCTCCAGGCGGCTGACGCCGGTCGGGCGCAGGCGCTCGACAAGCGCCAGCAGCATCTTCAGGGCCAGGCCTTGGCCGCGCATGCGGCTGTCTACCGCAACCTGCCAAACGAACAGCGTGTCCTGGCGTGCCGGCGGGCGGTAGCCGGAAATGAAACCGACCAGATCGCCGTCCGCCGTTTCGGCTGCGATGGCGGTGTCAGCGAAGTCGTGACACTGGAGCAAGTTGCAGTACACCGAGTTGGTGTCCAGCGGCTTGCAGCGCTCGACCAGGCTGTTAAGGGCATAGCCATCCGTGCTTTCAGGCTTTCGTAGTGTTACGGGTGTAAGGTCCAAAACGGGTTCCTAATGCTTATGCATAAATGCTTTTTTAATAATAAACATATCCAAAAAATTATCTCAACCGGCTGTAAGTGCTGATTTTTATGGGATTTGCTCGGATGCCATATATTTATAGCTGTTAAATAGATCTGTAATGAAAGTGTTTTTTAGTATAAGGATTTTGCCGGAAAGCCAGCTGCGGCAAGGCCTGCGCCCGGATTGGCGCATCGGGCATCGGTAAGAAGGGGAAGGGCGTTGCGGGAGGGAGCGCACCCGCTCGTCAGAGCGGGTGACAAAAGCAGTACGTCAGGGCGTTACAGGGTGAAGCCGCCATCAATGGGGATGATGTTGCCGGTCATATAGGCTCCACCAGTTCCGGCAAGCATGATCGCGAGGGCGGACATCTCCTCTTCGCGTCCCCAGCGCTTCATCGGTATGTGTTTGCAATCCTCGGCCATGGCGTCGGGATCGGAGTGAATGTGGCTGGTCATCTTGCTCGGGAACCGGCCCGGTGCAATGACGTTGACGTTGATATGTTCGCTCACCAGTTCGCGGGCCAGGTTGCGCGACAGTTGATGCACTGCCGCCTTGCTCGGGCCGTAGGAATAGGCCTGTTCGCCGAACGAGCTGATGCCGGCAACCGAGCCGATGTTGATGATGCGGGCCGGATTCTCGGCGCTGGCGGAGCTGCGCAGCAGCGGCAGCAGTTGCTGGATACAGCTGAACACCGAAATTACGTTCAGTTGCATGACCTTTTCCCAGCCCGATACCGGGAACTCCTCCAGCGGGGCGCCCCAACTGGTGCCGGCATTGTTGACCAGAATGTCCAGCCGGTCGGTGATTGCCTGCACGTCTTCGGCCAGCTGGCGGGCGCCCTGCTCGGTGGAGAGGTCTGCAGCCAGAGCGATGCACTCGCCATATTGGCTAAGCTGCTCGGCGGTTTGCTGGCCCTCGGCAATCTTGCGGCAGCAGATGATGACCCGGGCGCCTGCTTCGAGGTAGCCCTGGGCGATCATGCGGCCAATGCCGCGGCTGCCGCCGGTAACCAGCGCAGTGCGGCCGGCCAGACTGAAATAGTGCTGCATGGAGTGCTCCTTGAGGTAAGTAAATCGGGGGTTGTTGTGCCGATTCTTACGGTAAACCAGCGTTCAGCAGCCACCCTAGGGTTATCCAGTGCGCAAATGCTCTGTTATGGCTGGCGGATGACTGTCGCTGCGAGTCATCCGCTTTTCGCTTATCCTGTGACGCATGGACCTGCGGAACTGTCGTCATTATCGGCGTTCACAATGGCGAGCCAGTGATTGAGTAAAGTGAGGAAGCGATGGGACCTGTTCGACGTTCGCGCAAAGAAGATGCATCTGCCTGGACCGTGGCCGACAGCCGCAGTGTTTACGGCATTCGGCACTGGGGTGCCGGGTATTTCAACGTTAATGAACAGGGTCATGTCGAGGTCATGCCACGTGGTCCGGAAGGCGCCGGTATTGACCTGCATGAGCTGGTTGGTCAGCTGCGCGAAAGCGGGCTGGACCTGCCACTGCTGGTGCGTTTCCCGGACATTTTGCAGGCACGGGTACGGCAGTTGACCGGTGCCTTTGATCGCAATATCGAGTCGCTGGGCTACGGCAGCGGCTATACCGCGCTGTATCCGATCAAGGTCAACCAGCAGGAAGCCGTGGTCGAGAACATCATCGCCACCGAGAACGTGTCGATCGGCCTGGAAGCCGGTTCCAAGCCGGAGCTGATGGCGGTGCTGGCGCTGGCACCCAAGGGCGGCACCATCGTCTGCAATGGCTACAAGGATCGCGAGTTTATCCATCTGGCGCTGATCGGCCAGAAGCTGGGTCATAAGGTGTTCATCGTTATCGAGAAGGAGTCCGAGGTCCGTCTGGTGATCGAGGAAGCCGAAAAGCTCGGGGTGACGCCGAACATCGGGTTGCGCGTGCGCCTGTCATCGCTGGCGTCCAGCAAGTGGGCCGACACCGGTGGGGAAAAATCCAAGTTTGGGCTGTCGGCAGCGCAGTTGCTGCGCGTAGTGGATGCCTTTCGTGCTGCAAATCTGCAGGATGGGGTGCGCCTGCTGCACTTTCACATGGGGTCACAGATTGCCAATCTGGCCGACTACCAGCATGGCTTCCGTGAGGCCATTCGCTACTTCGGCGAGCTGCGTGCGTTGGGGCTGCCGGTTGATCACATCGACGTTGGTGGCGGCCTGGGCGTCGACTACGACGGCACCCACTCGCGCAATGCCAGCTCGATCAACTACGACGTCAACGAGTATGCCCAGACCGTCGTCGGCATGCTGCGCGATTTCTGCGATGAGCAGGGTCTGCCGCATCCGCACATCTTTTCCGAGAGTGGCCGGGCGATGACCGCGCACCATGCGGTGCTGATCGTGCAGGTAACCGATGTTGAGCGTTACAACGACGTCATGCCGCAGATTGATGATCTGGAGGCGTTGCCGCTGGTGGTGCGCAATCTGGTCAGGCTGCAGGACCAGCACGATGTCGAGATGGTGACCGAGACCTACTGGCGGGCCACCCACTATATGGCGGATGTAGCGGCGCAATACGCCGAGGGCAAGCTGACGCTGTCGGAGAAAGCGCTGGCCGAGCAGTGCTACTACGCGTTGTGCAACCGTCTGCATACCCTGCTCAAGGCGCGCCAGCGCTCGCATCGTCAGGTGCTGGACGAGCTGAACGACAAGATGGCCGACAAGTACATCTGTAACTTCTCGGTATTCCAGAGCCTGCCCGATACGTGGGCGATTGATCAGGTACTGCCGATCATGCCGCTGGATCGCCTGGAGGAGGAGCCGCTGCGCAGGGCAGTGCTGCAGGATCTGACCTGTGACTCCGACGGCAAGATCCGCCATTACGTGGATGAACAGAGCATCGAGAACAGCCTGCCAGTTCACGATCTGCGCGAGGGTGAGGACTATCTGCTGGGGATTTTCCTGGTTGGTGCCTATCAGGAAATCCTCGGCGACATGCACAACCTGTTCGGCGACACCGACTCGGTCAACGTCTACCTGCGCCCGGATGGCAAGGTGGTACACGGTGGTATCGAAACCCACGATACCATCGAAGATATGCTGCGCTATGTGCACTTTGCGCCGGACGAACTGGTGACGCTGTATCGCGACAAGGTCTCCGGCGCCCGCCTGAGTCCGGCCGAGCGCACGCGCTTTGTGGATGCGCTGCGGCTCGGCCTGACGCGTTCGTCCTACCTGAGCGCTGAGTAAGGCGTCAGGCGGCCTTTTTCTGCAAGCTGATCCAGGTCGCTTCGGCCCAGCCTACGGGTTGGCCAGCGGCGTCGTAGAGGGCGGTGCCGGCCTGGTGCTTGCGCCCGTCATGAGCAATGGCCCAGCCGGCTACCACCAGTTGCTCTCCCACCTTGATCGGCCGTTCAAGATGCGCCGCGAAGCGGCCTAGCAGGGCGGTACCTGCATGCTCTCTGACCGCAAAGTACCCTGGGCAGTCCAGTGCTGCCCAGATGAACTCCGGCGCCACGGTACCGTCTCCTGCATCCAGTGTGCTGTCGGGTGTCCAGGGGCAGGCCACGGTGCTGTCGCGGCCGGTCACTGGACCGGTGTGCAATAGCAGTCCGTCATGCTCGCAGCGGTTGGTCCCGCAAACAAAGCAGCCGGGCAACCCGTGCTCCTCATAGCCGCTGAACCGTGGCCGCGCCGCTTCGGCGTCGGCCAGGCTGATCGCAGCAGGTGGCGTCAGCTCAAGCTGGTAGGGTCTGGCGCTGCCGAGCAGGGTGTCGCCCTGCAGCAGGCGAGCACCGTCGCTGTCGCGAAAAATCTGCAGTTCGGTATCCAGCGGCGGCGGTGCGTGCAGGGTGACCTGGCAGGGTTCGGCCATGGCGTTGGCCAGCAGGCCGCAGACGTAACCGCCGTTGCCACTGTTTGGCGGTCCGCAGAAGCGCTTGCGAATGATGGTCGGGATGGTGCTTTGCATGAACATTTTCCTTAATGGCTCCAGCCGCCGCAGACCGGAAACACCTGGCCAACAAAGCAGTTGGCGGCGTCGGAGCATAGGTAGGCGGCAAAGTGGGCGTCTTCTTCTGCCGACACCAGACGGCCGAGTGGGACTTCCCGTTGCAGTCGCGCCTGAAACGCCGGGTTGGCCTGGATCTCGGCGGGGAAATAGGTTGGGTTGTCGACGAAATTCTGCGCGATGGCATTGACCTGAATGCCCTTTGCGGCGACCTCGGCGCCCACCGCCTGGACCCAGGCCAGTTGCGCGCCGCGGGCGGCGCTGTAGCTGGAGGCGCGCTTCATGCCGCGCAGGGCCGAGGCGCTGCCCATCAGCAGAATCTTGCCGTGGCCGCGCTCAGTCATCGCAGGCAGAACCGTACGGGCGAAGCGCGGCAGCGGATCGACCATGTGGCGAAACAGCAGGCCCCATTCCTCGTCTGCTACCTGGTCGGCCGGTGTGCTCGGTGCAGGAACGCCGAGGTTGAGCAGCAGCACGTCGAACTCGCCGGCTTCGGCAATCAGCTTCTGCGGCGCCTTCGGGTCCAGAAAATCACGTGTGTCGGCGATAATCTCAGCACCGCAGTTCTCAAGCGTACGCTGCAGCGCCGGGCCCATGAAATCGCTGGCCTGGGTCAGCAGGATGCGCTTATTGCTCAGGTCGCAAAGGCTCATTGTGTGTCTCCCTGTCAGGTTGCGGGGAAGTGGCGTTCCAGGAAGGGCAGCAGGAAGCTGTTTACCTCGTCTGGTTTCTCGGCCTGAATCCAGTGGCCGCAGTCGGCAATGACGTGCTGCTCAACCTTCGGCACCACGCCCGGCATTTTCTTGATGGTATAGGCTTCAAGGGTGCCGACCGGGTCGCGGTCACCAATCAGGAACAGCGCCGGTTGTTCGATCTGACGGCCTGCCAGCGGCTCGGTGCGCTCCCAGTTGCGCTCAAAGTTGCGATACCAGTTGACCGGGCCGCGGAAGCCGCTGCGTGCAAAGGTTTTGACGTAGACCTCGAAGGCCTCTTCCGAGCACCACGCAGGGGGCTTGCCCGGATCGGTGTAATCGTCCAGCCAGGCCGCGTCGGCTGGCTTGTCCTGCACCAGGGCGCCACCCTCCTGGCTGTCCAGGCCGTGCATCATCAGACGCATGGTGCGCGGAATGTCAGACGCCAGCTCGGCCTCGGCAAGACCTGGCTTCTGGAAATAGAGAATGTAATGGAAGCGGTCCTTGTAGGCCTCGCGCATTATGTTGATGGCCGGCTGCCTGGGCCGCCCGCCGAAGGGGACCGACATGCCGCAGACCGCCTTGACACGCGCTGGCTCCAGCAGCGCCAGGTGCCAGGCGACCGGTGCGCCCCAGTCATGCCCGATCATGGCCACCTGCTGATGGCCAAAATGGTTCATTGCGCCCTGGATATCGGCGCACAGGGTGATCAGATCGTAGGCCTCGACCGCTTCCGGAGCTTCGGTTGCGCCATAACCGCGCATCTCGGGAGCAAAGACGCGGTAGCCCTGCGCCGCGAGTGCTGCGATTTGATGGCGCCAGGAGTACCAGCATTCGGGGAAACCGTGCAGCAGCCAGACCGGCTTGCCGCTTTCTGGGCCGGCGATATGCACGCTAAGCCTTATGCCGTTGACCTTGATCAGCTGTTGATGTGTCTGCTGCATACTGCTCTCCAAAGAATCATAAGCCGACACTATGGCAAATCGATGCCGTGATGGCGCGATTGTCGCATGCGTATTCACCAGCCGAAGTGACGAATATCCGTACGATGCATGATTGACAATGTCTGTTGCCGACAGGCCTGAATAGTCGCAGCGGTTTGGTTTCGCTGAGCTATGCTCAGCCTATTATTGCAACAGCATGCAGTCCATTCAGGGAGCAAGGGCGGCAGATGAAGAAGACACGTCCATGGATAACGCTTCAGGGACTTATTGCAGTCTCCATTGTTGTCTGCCTGCTGGCCATGTTGGTGGTCACGGCGTTTCAGGGGTACCGGGGGGCGAGAGCCGTGCTGGTGGCGGCGGCGACCGATTCGGCTAACCAGGTTGGATCGCTGCTGGACGAGCGCGCCGAGAGGTTGCTGTCGCCCGGCGAAAACGCCCTGCGAATGCTGGTGCACGATCCGTTGGTGAGCGCTGGCAACCTTTCTGATCGGGTCGACAGGTTGCCGGCGCTGGTTCAACTTGTGCGTGATGGGAGCCCCGTCAGTGCGGTCTATGCTGGCTATCCCGATGGGGAGTTCTTTCTGGCTCGCCGGGTACCGGAGGGTGGGATAGACGGATACCAGTTGCCCGCAGGTACGTATTTTCTGGTGCAATCTATCGAGCGTGACGGTGACGCAATGCGCGGCAGGTGGCTGTTTTTCGATCAGTCGCTGCATCAGATTGGCAGTAGGCCGGTACCCGAATACCGCTTTGACCCTCGGACCCGACCCTGGTATCAGATGGCGCAACAGTCTGACGACGTCGTCCTGACAGAACCTTACCTGTTCTTTACCACCCATCAGGTTGGGCTGACGATGGCGCAGCGCAGCATGCTTACAGCTGCGGTCATCGGGCTGGATGCGGCGGTGGATGATCTTGCGGTTGAGGTCAAGGATATGCACCTGACGCCGGGGACTGAGATGGCCATCGTGCGCGGCGAACGCGTTGTTGCCTACCCTGACCTGGAACGGCTGATTGTGCTTGAGGGTGCAGATGCGCCCCGGCTGGCGACGCTTGAGGAGCTGCAGGTACCGGTGCTCAGCGAGCTGGCAGCCATGCGGACGGGCTTCTCGCAAGTGCAGCTGTTGTCGCGGGATGATGGTGACTGGTACGTGATCAGCTTGCCGCTGACCCGTCTCGCCGAAGACCTGGGGCGGGTTCTGATCGCTATTCCCGCCAGGGAGTTGCTGTCCGGTGTCATTTCTATTCTGAAGCAGCAGGCGATGCTGGCACTGCTGATGATGTTGCTTCTGGTCATGATCGGCTGGGCGCTGGGTCAGCGCCTGGGCGGGCCGCTAAAGGCGCTGTCTGAGCAGGTTGGCAAGCTGGCGGACATGGACTTCAGTCAAAGCATCAGAGTGCGCTCGCGTATCCGTGAAGTGAGCGATCTGGGTGGGGTGCTGGGGCGCATGGCTGGTGCGATTCACCACTTTCAGCAGATATCGCTGGCCCTGAGTCGTGAAACACGACTGGAGCGCATGCTGGATGTGGTGCTGGAGAATCTTATCGAGATGGCCAAGGGGCGCGGTGGTGCCGTGTTTCTGTACGAGGAGGACAGCGGCGAGCTGATTCTGGCCACCGGCATCAACAGTGAGTATTACCCGCAGTCGCTGAAACTGGATGAGGCGCTGCGGTCCGACCCCGCCCGCGTGCTGTCGACCCGCCTTGATCGTGAGCATCGCTATCTGACCCTGGCGCTGCGTGATCGCCAGGAGGCGCTGCTGGGGGTGCTGGCACTGGAGGTGTCTCCCGCTTTGCCGGCGGCGGCCGTGAAGAGCCTTCGGCAGTTTCTGGACAGCTTGTCCGGGACGCTGGCCGTAGCGATTGAAACGCGCCAGTTGTTTGAGGGCCAGCAGCACCTTCTGGAATCGATCATCCGCCTGCTGGCTACGGCGATTGACGCCAAGTCTCCCTATACCGGCGGGCACTGTGACCGGGTTCCACAGCTGGCGGAAATGCTGATCAATCGCGCGCTTGGGGCCGATAACGGATCGCTTGCGGGCTTCTCGATGGACGCAGAGGAGTTCTATGCGTTTCGTATCGCCGCCTGGCTGCATGACTGCGGCAAGATCACCAGTCCGGAATATGTTGTCGACAAGGCAACCAAGCTGGAGACGCTCTACAACCGAATTCATGAACTTCGAACCCGCTTCGAGGTGCTATGGCGTGACGCCGAAATTCGCTACTGGCAAGGGCGTGTCGACGGCCGTGATGAGCACGAACTGGCGATCGAGCTGGCGCAAACCCATGAACGGCTGCAGGCAGAGTTTGCCGAGGTCGCCAGGGCCAATGTTGGTGGCGAGTTCATGCAAGAGGAGGACATAGAACGGCTGGGCAGGATTGCCGAGCAGACCTGGACCAGGCACTTCGATGACCGGTTGGGTCTGTCCCATGAGGAGTTGAAGCGACTCGAGGGCGTGCCTGCGCCAGCACTGCCGGTAGTGGAGCACCTGATCAGCGACAAGCCCGAGCACAAGGTGCCTTGGGGTGACCGGAAACCGCCGGTGGCCAAGGATGATCCGCGTAACAGATGGGGTTTTGATATGGACCCGCCCGAGTACAGCTTCGACCGCGGAGAACTCTACAACTTGTCGATCCAGCGCGGCACCCTGACCGCCGAGGAGCGCTTCAAGATCAATGACCATATTGTGCAGACGCTGATGATGCTCAGTACCTTACCGTTCCCACGGCATCTGAGAAGCGTGCCGGAGTTGGCTGCGACGCACCATGAAAAGCTGGATGGCACTGGCTATCCACGTCGGCTCGACGAAGATCAGCTGTCAGTGCAGGATCGGGTGCTGGCCATTGCCGATATTTTTGAGGCGCTTACAGCGGGCGATCGTCCCTACAAACCGGCCAAGACCCTGTCTGAAGCCGTCAGAATCATGCTGTTCATGGCGAAGGACCGGCATATTGATGCGGTCCTGCTGGCATTGTTTTTGCGCACCGGTGTGCACGAACAGTACGCGCAGCTGTTTCTGCACGATGCGCAGCGTGATCAGGTCGACGTGGCGGGTTGTCTCGCCCAGTTGCGTGACTGGGGGTTAATTGATGAGCGGGACTGTTAGCCGATGCTTGACCACCGATAATGCAGTTGTGGCACTCTGTGCGACCTGATCGCGTCCGCCGCTCGCGGCGTCATAACTAGAGAGTTGTCATGCTGAGTCTGTCGCCCGTTGCTGAATCTGCCACTCTGCTGCGCCGCGTTGGTGTGGTGGTCGGCTCCGTGCTTGTTACCCTGGGATATTGTCTGGATGTGCTGTGGCGAGCGGCCTTTCGTCGTCTGGATCGCGCCCGCGTTGATCGGTATACGCGGGGCTGGGCCAGCAAGCTGCTGCGTCTGGTTCGATTGCAGGTGACTGTGTTTGGCAAGGCGCCGGACTTCTCCGATGGCCGCCGTTATATGGTGCTCTGTACCCACGCCAGCCACTACGATATTCCGGTCAGCTTTGTTGCCCTGCCTGGCTCCATTCGCATGCTGGCCAAGGCAGAGCTATACCGTATTCCAGTTCTCGGGGTGACCATGCGGCTGGCGGAGTTTCCGTCGATCAATCGCCACAATCGGGAGCGGGCGCTCGCCGATCTGTCACGCGCACGGCAGATGATGGAGTCGGGCATTGTGCTGTGGGCCGCGCCTGAGGGCACCCGCTCTCGGACTGCCGAGTTGCTGCCCTTCAAGAAAGGCTGCTTTCATCTCGCACTGGATACCGACGCGATCATCGTCCCGGTCGCCATCCGTGGCATTCACAACGTGCTGCCCGCGCGCAGCTGGCGTTTCAATCTCGGGCAGCAGGTGTCTGTACACATCGGTGAACCACTGGACGCGGGCAGCTATGATCGCGAGCAGTTACCTGAGCTGATGGCGGAGACACGGAAGCGCATCGCCGGGTTGCTTGGTCAGGGATAGCGCGGGTTTTCAGACAGTTTCTCAGGCCGGTCTGTGGCGGTGAACTTCTTATTTCTTTTTGTGCTATGCATAGAATGAAAATAAAGTTTATATTTTTCTTAATTGTTTGCCGCGGGGGCCTGGCATGCAGCTACCCGCTGTTGCCGGTGCGGTCTCTGCGGGCTTGAGTCTGCCATGCTCAACCTACTGGAGTGACCTATGAAAACAGCCCATGACCTGGTAGCCGCCGCCAAGGCGCATATCAAAGAGGTTGACCTGACGGAAGCGGATGCCGCCATTCAGGCTGCTGACGTGCTGATCGACGTGCGCGAGGCGGACGAGTTTCAGGCTGGCCATATTCCAGGCGCAATCAATATTCCCCGTGGGTTGCTGGAATTTCGGCTCAGTAATGATCCTGTGCTGTCGTCCCGCGATCAGAAGCTGGTGCTCTACTGCAAGAACAGCGGCCGCTCGGCGCTTGCCGCCAGCGCCTTGCAGGAGATGGGCTACCTGGAAGTCCTGTCGATTCTGGGCGGCTTTGATGCCTGGGCCGCGGCAAACAAGCCGGTGGCCGGTGCGGCATTGCCCCCGTTCGAGTAGGGTATGGGCCGTGCCGGCGCCGTGTTACGCCGGCACGGTGCCCGGACTCAGATCGTCCAGGGCCAGGTGGAACTGTCCGCCCTCAATCTCCAGCGGTGCCAGCAGAGTGGTGCAGTAGCTCAGCTCGTCCAGCAGATCGCGTACTTTCGCGCTGTTCAAGCCGCTGTGAGGGGTTCTGCGCAGGTGTTGCTCCAGCGCCTCAAGCGTGCTCATACCAGTGGCTATCGGCTGCCAGCTGACGTCTTCAATGCCCCAGATATGACCGGTCTCCGGCTCTATCTCGGGCAGGGCGTCACTGCTGCCTTCTTCCTTCAGCATGGCAACAGCGGTCTGCAGTTCCAGGGCTGTTGTGTCGACAAACTGGCTCAGTTCGGTGACGCCCAGGGTACGGCACAGGCCGTCGAGCAGTTTCAGTTCGTTGCGCAAATGTTCGAGTAGCCGGTCGCCAGACTGGAATTGGCGGCCCAGCAGGGTATTTAACCGCAGGGCGCTTGCCACATGCTGCTCCTGATGTACTGGTGTATTGCTGGAGCCTACTGTACCGCAGACCGCTACCGGACCGCACGGATACTGCGCAGGCTTACAGCTGCGTTGTGCGATATTCGCTGCGCTGGGCCAGCCCCTGCTTCAGGTAATCGACCAGTTGCCGTACCTTGGGGGAAAGATGCCGTTGCTGCGGATACAGTGCCCAGACTGCAGTGTGTGGCGGTTGGTGCTGAGGCAGCAGGGCTCGCAGGGAGCCGCTGCGCAGGTGCTCCTGCACGTAATAGTCGGGCAGCTGACACAGACCAAAACCGCGCAGGGCTGCATCCAGCACCGCCTGACCACTGTTGCAGCGCCAGTTGCCCTGCACGCGTACAGGCAGTTCGCGACCGCGCTGTTGAAACGACCAGACGTCGCTGCTGCCGATCAGGCAGTTGTGGCGCGGCAGTTCCGACAGGCTGTGCGGTGCGCCAAAACGTTCCAGATAGGACGGTGCGGCGCATAGGTACATATGCCGCGGCGCAATACGTGTGGCGATCAGGCTTGAGTCCTGCAGCCGGCCCAAACGAATGGCCAGGTCGTAGCTACCGTGCAGCAGATCCAGGGTTTGGTTGGTCAGCGTCATCTCGACCCGCAGCTGGGGGTGCTGCTGCATGAAGTCATTGACCAGCGGCATGATGAAACTCTCCCCATAGGCCACCGCGCAGGTCATGCGCAGCAACCCTTTGGGCTCGCTGCCCAGGTCGGTGATGGCCTGCAGGGCTTCGTCTCGGGCGTCGATCAGCCGCTGGCAGTGTTGCAAAAAGGTCTGGCCGGCTTCGGTCAGGCTGACGCGGCGAGTGCTGCGATAGAACAGGCGGCTCTGCAGGCGGTCTTCCAGTCTGGCAATCTGGCGGCTGACATGGGATGAGGAAACACCCAGGCGAGCGGCAGCGCCAGTGAAGTGTCCAGTCTCGGCTACGGCGACAAATTCGTCGATACCTTCCCAGTCGCTCATGGATTATCCCTGTGGGGCAATAATGTTTTTTCTGATGGGTGATTATCCACGAAACAGCTCTCTACTACACTTGCCAGCCTGTACTTCCGTCATCCAATGGAGAATCCCATGATCAAGTCCCGGGCCGCCGTAGCCTTTGCGCCGAATGAACCCCTGCAGATTGTTGAAGTGGACGTTGCGCCGCCGCAGGCTGGCGAGGTGTTGATTCGCATTGTTGCCTCCGGTGTTTGCCATACCGATGCCTACACCTTGTCCGGTCAGGACAGCGAAGGCGTATTTCCCTGCATTCTCGGTCACGAGGGCGGCGGTGTGGTCGAAGCGGTCGGTGAGGGCGTGACTTCGGTGAAGGTCGGCGATCACGTGATTCCGCTGTATACCGCCGAATGCCGCGAGTGCAAATTCTGCAAGTCCGGCAAGACCAACCTGTGCAGCTCGGTGCGCACCACCCAGGGCAAGGGCCTGATGCCCGACGGCACCAGCCGCTTCAGCTATAACGGCGAGCCGGTCTACCACTACATGGGCTGCTCCACGTTCTCCGAGTACACCGTACTGCCGGAGGTCTCGGTTGCCGTGATTCCCAAGGAAGCACCGCTGGAGAAAGTCTGCCTGCTGGGCTGTGGCGTTACCACCGGTATCGGCGCAGTACTGAACACTGCCAAGGTGGAGGCCGGTTCAACGGTTGCCATCTTCGGTCTGGGCGGTATCGGTCTGGCCGCCATCATCGGCGCCAAGATGGCCGGTGCCAGCCGCATCATTGGTATCGATATCAACCCGGCAAAGGAAGGTATTGCCCGTGAGCTGGGCATGCATGAGTTTGTCAATCCGAAGGATTACGACAAACCGATTCAGGAAGTGATCGTCGACATGACCGACGGCGGCGTGGATTACAGCTTCGAGTGCATCGGCAATGTACAGCTTATGCGCGCGGCGCTGGAGTGCTGCCACAAGGGCTGGGGCGAATCCACCATCATCGGCGTCGCACCGGCCGGCGCCGAGATCAGCACCCGCCCGTTCCAGCTGGTCACCGGTCGCGTCTGGCGCGGCAGCGCCTTTGGTGGCGTCAAGGGCCGTACCGAACTGCCGAGCTACGTCGAGAAATCCCAGAAAGGCGAAATCCCGCTGGACAGCTTCATCACCCACACCATGGGTCTGGAGCAGATCAACGAAGCCTTTGAACTGATGCACGAAGGCAAGAGCATTCGGACAGTCATCCATTTTTGAGGCAGCCGCAAGCTTCAAGCCTCAAGCTTCAAGCAAAACCAAGTGGTATCGAATTGCGCGGATTTTCTTGAAGCAACGAATGGCAGATAAGCGTGTGGAAAACACTTGACGGTCCGACCGCCGAGCTAATTCTGATTACGCTTGCAGCTTGCAGCTTGCAGCTTGCAGCTTGCAGCTTGCAGCTTGCAGCTTGCAGCTTGCAGCTTGCAGCTTGCAGCTTGCAGCTGAAACCGGAGGTTTCTTATGAACGACATTGAACTGGTCTCCGCCAACAAGAGCTTTGGCGGCTGGATGAAGCGTTATCGTCACCGCTCCCAGGTGCTGCACTGCGATATGGTGTTCGGTATTTACCTGCCGCCGCAGGCGGATCAGGGCAAGCCGCTGCCGGTGCTGTACTGGCTGTCGGGGCTGACCTGTACCGATGAAAATTTCATGCAGAAGGCTGGTGCGCAGCGCTTGGCGGCCGAGCTGGGCATGGTCATCGTTGCCCCGGACACCAGCCCGCGGGGCGAAGGCGTGCCGGATGACGCCGAGGGCGCCTATGACTTCGGTCTGGGTGCCGGCTTTTACGTCAATGCCACCGAGCAGCCCTGGGCGCAGCACTACCGCATGTATGACTACGTGGTACAGGAGTTGCCGGCTCTGATCGAAGAGCACTTCCCGGTGTCGGATCAGCGCTCAATCAGCGGCCACTCGATGGGCGGCCACGGGGCGCTGATCTGTGCGCTGAAGAATCCGGGGCGCTATCGCTCTGTTTCGGCGTTTGCACCGATCACCAACCCGAGCGACTGCCCCTGGGGTCATAAGGCACTGGGGCAGTATCTGGGCAACGACAAAGCCGCCTGGAAGGCGTGGGACGCCTGCGAGCTGCTGGCCGGGGCGACCGAACGACTGCCGCTGCTGGTTGATCAGGGCGAGTCCGACAACTTCCTGGCTGAACAGCTCAAGCCCGAAGCGCTGGAAGCGGCGGCAGCGGCAGCGGGTCACCCACTGACACTGCGTCGTCAGCCCGGCTACGACCACAGCTACTACTTCATCGCCAGCTTTATCGATGATCATCTGCGTCATCACGCGGCGGCGCTGGGGCTCTAGCAATCCGGCAAGCCGGCCCGACCTGTCCCTAGTCATGTCGAGGCGGTAGAATCGCCGCCATCGACTGACGGGAGACACCACATGCGCATTGGCCACGGCTACGACGTTCATCGCTTCGGCGAAGGCGACTTCATCACCTTGGGTGGCGTCCACATACCGCACGGGCGTGGGCTGGTTGCCCACTCCGACGGTGATGTGCTGCTGCACGCGCTGGCCGATGCCTTGCTTGGTGCTGCAGCACTGGGTGATATCGGTCAGCACTTCCCGGATACCGATCCCGAGTTCAAGGGTGCCGACAGCCGCGTGCTTCTCCGCCACGTCATGGGTCTGTTGCGCGAGCGCCGCTGGAAGGTGGGTAACGTTGACGCCACCATCGTCGCCCAGCGCCCGAAGATGGCGCCGCATATCCCGCTGATGCGTGAGCAGATCGCGGCTGATATGGGCGTGGCGCTGGATCAGGTCAACGTCAAGGCAACCACCACTGAAAAGCTCGGTTTCACCGGTCGTGAGGAAGGGATAGCCGTACACGCGGTGGCCCTGTTGCTGGCCGATGTCTGAGACGCTGCTGGGGCCGCGCGCCTGGGGTGACAGTTGCGGTCGGGCAACGCTGAAGGCAACGCCTGACGATTTCCGCGTCACCGAAGTGCTGGACATCGCACTCAGTGGGTCAGGAGAGCACCTCTGGTTGCTGCTGGAGAAGCGCGGCCTGAATACCGAAGAAGTCGCCAGGCAGCTGGCCCGCGCGGCCGGTATTTCGCTGCGTAACGTCAGCTACGCCGGGTTGAAGGACCGTCAGGCAGTAACCCGTCAGTGGTTCAGCTTGCAACTGCCGGGGCGCGCCGATCCGGATTTCAGCGCGCTCTGGAACGATCAACTGCGTTGTCTCGAGCAGGCGCGCCATCAGCGCAAGCTGCAGCGCGGCGCTCACAGTGCCAACGGGTTCTTTATTCGCCTCACTGACCTGGTTGCCGATCAGTCGCAGCTGGAAGAGCGGCTGCAGATTGTCGCCGCTCAGGGTGTACCCAACTATTTCGGCCCGCAGCGCTTCGGCCGCGACGGCAGCAATCTGTACGATGCCCGCCGTTGGGCCGGGCAGGGCGGCTACCCGCCGGCTCGCGGAACACGCTCGCGGCTGCTGTCGACGGCGCGCAGTCTGCTGTTCAATCGGATGCTCGCCAGGCGGGTGACCGATGGCAGCTGGAACCGCATTCTGGAAGGCGACTGCCTGGCCTTTACCAACAGTCGAAGTCAGTTTCCGGCCAGTGAACTGGCTGCTGACGACCCTCGCCCGGCGGCGCTGGACCTGCACCCAACCGCCTCGCTTTGGGGGAGCGGTGAGCTGGCCAGTACCGGCGCCACGGCGCAGCTTGAGCAGCAGGTTGCGGCGGCAGAACCGGAACTGGCCGCCTGGCTCGAACGGGCTGGTCTGGAGCAGGCGAGACGGATTTTACGCCTCCCCATTCAGGGGCTTACGTGGCATTATCCGTCCACCGATTGTCTCGAACTGGAATTTACCCTGCCTACCGGCTGCTTCGCCACGGCGTTGCTGCACGAGCTGCTGGAACTCTCCAGTGTTCCCGGTGGCGGGCTGGAAACGGAAAACTGATGCGTATTCTGATTGCCAATGATGATGGTGTGCTGGCGCCGGGTATCAAAGCCCTGCACGGTGCGCTGGCCGATTATGCCGACTGTGTGGTGGTTGCTCCAGCGGAGGACCGTAGCGGCGCCAGCAGCGCGCTCAGTCTGGACCGGCCGCTGAGGCCGTTCACCCTGGAAAACGGCTTTATCGGTATCAACGGAACCCCGACCGACTGCGTGCATCTGGGCCTCAATGCGCTGTATGAAGACAGCATTGATATGGTGGTGGCAGGAATCAACCTCGGCGCCAACCTTGGCGACGATGTGTTGTATTCCGGCACTGTCGCTGCGGCGCTGGAAGGGCGCTTTCTGTCTCGTCCTGCCATGGCATTCTCTCTGACCGGCCGACAAACCGATAACCTGCCGGCGGCAGCCTACTTCGCCCGGCAGATGGTCGAGGCTCATGATCAGCTTGATCTGCCGCCGCGTACGGTGCTTAACGTCAATATTCCCAATCTGCCGCTTGAGCAGATCAAGGGCATTCGCCTGACCCGTCTGGGCCACCGTGCGCGTGCCGCCAAACCGGTCAAGTGGGTTGACCCGCGTGGCAAGGAGGGATACTGGATTTCAGTGGCCGGTGATGCCGAGGACGGTGGTGAAGGGACGGACTTCCATGCCGTCATGCAGGGTTATGTGTCGGTTACGCCTCTGCGTGTCGACAAGACCCTGTACGAGGTGTTCGACCACCTGGAGAGCTGGCTGGACGGATTGGGCTGAGCATGGGACACGACGACCTTTACCGTGCCGGCATCGGCATGACCTCGCAGCGCACACGTGAGCGCCTGCTTGAGCGGTTATTTGAAGAAGGTATTCGTAATTTGCACGTGCTCGAAGCCATTCGCCGCACGCCTCGCCACCTTTTCGTCGATGAAGCGCTGTCGCACCGGGCCTACGAAGATACGGCATTGCCGATCGGTCACAATCAGACCCTGTCGCAGCCCTACATCGTGGCCCGCATGACCGAACTGCTGCTCGGTGGCGGGCCGCTGGACAAGGTGATGGAGGTCGGTACCGGCTCCGGTTACCAGACAGCCATTCTGGCCAAGGTGGTTGAGCGGGTCTTCAGCGTTGAACGTATTCTGCCGCTGCAGGAACGTGCCAAGCGCGTGCTCCGAGACATCGACGTACGTAATGTGGTGTTTCGTCATGCGGATGGTAACTGGGGTTGGCCGCAATATGGCCCCTACGACGCCATCCTGGTCACTGCGGCGCCGGCCGAGATACCGCCGGAGCTGCTCGGTCAGCTGGCCGACGGTGGTCGCCTGGTCATTCCGGTTGGCGAGCACGAGCAGCATTTGATGCTGGTTGTTCGTCACGGCGACGAATTCACCTATCAGCAGGTCGAACCTGTGCGCTTCGTGCCGCTGCTGGCCGGCGCTATCCATTCCTGATTCTGTCTTTAAGGACGTCTGTGTGAAGGCATTTCTGTTGATCTTTCTCCGTGGTGTCGCCATGGGGGCGGCCGATGTTGTTCCGGGCGTCTCGGGCGGCACAATTGCCTTCATATCCGGTATTTATGATCGCCTGCTGGCCGCGATTGCCGCCTGCACGCCAAACAAGCTGGTGTGGCTGTTGCGTGGCCGCTTTGCCGATACCTGGAGGGCCATCGACGGTGCCTTTCTACTCACGCTGCTGGCCGGTATTGTCTGCAGCATTGCTACCCTTGCCCGGCTGATAACCTACCTGCTGACGCATCACGGTTTGCTGGTCTGGTCGTTTTTCTTCGGTCTGATTCTGGTCTCGGTCTATCTGGTAGGGCGCGAGATCCCGCGCTGGAATCTGGCTGCCGTGATGGCTGCCGTGTTGGGTGCCCTGTTTGCCTATCTGATTACCGTGGCGTCGCCGCTGGCCTTGAGCCTGACACCGTTGAACGTGTTTTTGGGCGGATGCATCGCGATCTGCGCGATGATTTTACCTGGCATCTCCGGGAGCTTTATCTTGCTGCTACTGGGGTTATATACCGGTATTCTTCAGGCGGTAAAAAGTGCCGACTTTGCCCTGCTTGGGCTGTTTGCACTGGGCTGCATAACCGGGCTGCTGTGCTTTTCGCGGTTGCTATCCTGGCTGCTGAATCACCTGCGCAGTGTAACTCTGGCCTTCCTTACGGGCCTGTTGATCGGCTCGCTTAACAAGGTGTGGCCCTGGAAACAGACCCTGACCTGGCGGGTTGACAGTCATGGTGAACGGGTGCCGCTGCAGGAGTTGAATCTCTTGCCACAGCGCTATGCCGAGCTGACCGGAGAACCCTCTCTCTGGCAGGCCGGAATGGCATTGATGGTGCTCGGCGTGGTATTAGTGTTGCTATTGGAATGGTGGGGACGGCGCGCTGCAACCTGAGAGCAGGTGGCACGTGTGCATTGCGGGTGAGACTGAACGGGAGCCAACCAGGAATGGGGCTGTGTGTGCGTTACCGGCATGGGGCCGTTGGGTCGGCACAAGGTGTCGGCATCGTGTTTTTGGCGGCAATACTGGCCGCATGCGCCGGGCCTTCCGGCACCGTCCCTATTGACGACCGCGGTCGCGGTGGCACCCGTGCGCAGACAATAACCACCGGACATCACACCGTACAGCGCGGCGAGACGCTCTACCAGATTGCCTTTCGCTATGGCTGGGACTGGAAAGAGCTGGCAAGCGTCAACAACTTGCGCGCGCCTTATACCATTTACCCCGGTCAGCGCATCAGCCTCGGCCGAGCTTCGCGCTCGGCGGGCGCTACCGTTGCCGCTGCACCGGTCACCCCCCGGCCCACGGCCGCCCCTGGGCCAGCACGCTCAGCCTCTGCTGCGGTCCCAAGTGCACCGTCGGTGACTAGCACCTCCGCCGCTGAAAATTCTCGTAATACTTCTGTTGCCAATCGATCGCCGGCCTCTGCAGCGCGCCCCGCAGAGGCTGCCTCCGCTGCGGTCAGCGCCGCTGGCTGGAGCTGGCCGGCGCGGGGCCAGCTTTTGGCGCGGTTTCAGTCAAACGGCAGTTTGAATAAAGGGATTGATATTGCCGGGCAATTGGGTGAGCCTGTGAGAGCAGCATCCGACGGGGCCGTGGTTTATGCTGGCCGTGGCCTGATTGGATATGGCGACATGATCATCATCAAGCACGACGAAACCTATCTGAGCGCCTATGCGCACAATAGCCGTCTGCTGGTCAAGGAAGGCGATCAGGTCAAGGTTGGTCAGGTTATTGCCGAAATGGGCAGTAGTGGTACTGACCGGGTCAAGCTGCATTTCGAGATCCGGCGCAAGGGTCAACCTGTAGACCCGTTGGCGTATTTACCGAGATCTTGATGGTACTGTGTCGGTGGTGCTGACACAGGGTTGTCACTTTTGACAGTCAGTCTGCCTTGAGGTGAGAGCCCTGTTGCATTGCGACAGTCAGAAGGAAGCACTGCCCATCTTGGGGTGTGATTCGGTGGGTTGTGTCTTTTCCGCGTTTTACCGGAAGTGGGGCACGCATATGGCAGTAAAAAATAAGAAACAGCCAGAGCTGGTCAGATCGTTGGACAACGCGTCGCCAGACAGCGTCATCATGGATGATGGGGAGGGGAACGAAATGCCTGTGTCCGTAGACAGCAAGCGGGTTACGCCGCGCAATCATCGCCGCGAAAACGCGTTTGACTTCACCAAGCAACTGGATGCGACCCAGTTGTATCTCAACGAGATCGGTTTTTCCCCCCTGCTGACGCCCGAAGAGGAAGTACATTTTGCGCGCCTGGCGCAAAAGGGCGACCCTGCCGGACGAAAGCGCATGATCGAAAGCAACCTGCGGTTGGTTGTGAAGATTGCCCGGCGCTACGTCAACCGTGGGCTGACCCTGCTGGATCTGATCGAAGAGGGCAATCTGGGCCTGATCCGGGCGGTGGAAAAGTTCGACCCGGAGCGCGGCTTCCGCTTTTCAACCTACGCGACCTGGTGGATTCGTCAGACCATTGAGCGGGCGATCATGAATCAGACACGTACCATTCGTCTGCCGATTCATGTCGTCAAGGAACTGAATATCTATCTGCGTGCGGCCCGCGAGCTGACCCAGAAGCTCGATCACGAGCCCTCTCCGGAAGAAATAGCCCAGTTGCTGGACAAGCCGGTCGAAGACGTCAAGCGCATGCTTGGACTCAACGAGCGGGTTGCCTCGGTCGACATGTCACTGGGCCCCGATTCGGACAAGACACTGCTCGACACCCTGACCGATGAACAGGGCTCCGATCCGTGCGACTTGCTGCAGGATGATGACCTGAACGCCAGTATTGACCAGTGGCTGGGAGAGTTGACGGAAAAGCAGTGCGAAGTGGTTACGCGGCGCTTCGGTCTGCGTGGCCATGAAAGCAGTACTCTGGAAGAGGTCGGCCGCGAAATCGGCCTTACCCGCGAGCGGGTAAGACAGATTCAGGTCGAAGCGCTCAAACGCCTGCGCGACATTCTCGAACAGCACGGGCTGACCGGCGAGTCGCTGTTTCAGTAGAGGGTGCGGCCTGCCAATCGTTGTTCTGAAAGCCGCCTGCGTTCGCGCATGGCGGCTTTTTTTTAATCTCTTTATAGTGAGTTATTCGGATCCGTCGGGGGTCTGCACGAGCGCGTGGCCGTAACGCCAGTATTCGGCCGGGTGGGGCGCTCGACCGTCAAATCAGATGAGTGGAACAGGAGAGCAGGGAATGGAACTGACAACGGTCATTGTGTTGGTAGTGCTGGGCGTTGTGCTGCTCTACGCGATCATGCTCTACAATCAGTTGGTGAGCGTAAAGCATGCGGTCAGCCAGGCGTGGTCCAATATCGATGTTCTGCTGCGTCAGCGGCATGATGAGCTGCCCAAGCTGGTTGAAGCCTGCCGGCGCTACATGCAGCATGAGGCGCAAACGCTTGAGCGGGTCATCGCTGCGCGGGGTGCGGTTGCCTCTGCGCGCGCAGAGTCGGATGTGAAGGGCGTCGGACGGGCAGAAACGGCGCTGCGGGCGGGACTGGGGCAGCTGTTCGCGCTGGCCGAGAATTATCCCGATCTGAAGGCCAGCGAGTCGTTCCAGCATCTGCAGGAGCGTATTACCGGGCTGGAGAACGGGATTGCCGATCGCCGCGAACTGTACAACGCGGCGGTAAATATCAACAACGTGCGCATCGAGCAGTTTCCCGAGGTGCTGCTGGCGCGGCTGTTCGCGTTCAAACCGGCCACATTGCTGCAGTTCAGTGATGAAGAGAAGGCCGATGTGGATATCCGGACCCTGTTTTCATGATTGATGTGCACGGCGTACTGCTGCTGTCGCCGGTCAATTATTATCTTTTTGGTTCGCTTATCACGGCGGCGGCGCTTGTCTGTCTGTATGTCATGCTCAGTCGTCTGCGTCGTGCTCGCTGGCTCGAAGACACCCCGACATCGAAGGTGCGCTCGGCCGCCCAGGGGCTGGTTGAGCTTCAGGGGCGGCTCGATGCGGGAGGTCACTCACTGCTGGTTTCACCGCTCGGGGGTGTTGATTGTCTCTGGTACCGCTTTCGTGTCGAGGAGTACCGCCGCAGTGGTAAGAATGACAATTGGCAGACGGTCGAGCAGGGCTGCTCCGAACGGCCCTTCCTGCTTTGCGACGATACCGGGAGCTGCTGGGTCATGCCCAAGGGCGCGGAAGTTCATCCGCGTCACCGGCGGCGCTGGGAGGGCTCTCAGCGTTGGCCTGCTGGCCAATCGGTCAAGACCGGCCTGCTGGCCAGCCTGATCGGTAAACGCTACCGCTATACCGAAGAGTGGTTCGCGGAAGGTGAGGTGCTTTACGCACTCGGCTGGTTCGAGAGTCGTGGAGGTGGGCGCGACGAATTCGATCGCCAGGCGGCGGCGCGCCAGGTAATCAGTCGCTGGAAGGCGGACTATGACGATCTGCTGGCCCGCTTTGACCGTGACGCTGACGGCCAGCTGGACATGACGGAGTGGGATCGGGTCAGGCAGGCGGCTGATGTTGAATCAGAGCGGCTCGCCCGAGTGGAAGGGCAGCGTCCGCTGGTACACGCGCTGGGCAAGCCGAAGCGGCGCGGGCTGCCGTTTATTCTCTCGGATCACCATGAGCAGGACCTGAGTCGTCGCCTGCGTCGCCGCTCACTCTGGAGTCTGATCGGGTTGGTTATCACTGCACCACTGGCGTGCTGGTTCTGGATCGCCTGACGATCAGCTCAGCTCGGATCGACGCGCCTTGTTGCTGGCGCCCTCGTAAGCGTGCAGCCAATCGGTAAACGCGGTGGCGGACAGTGGGCGGCTGTAGTAGTAGCCCTGACCCTCATTGCATCCCTGAGCGATGATGTAGGCCTCCTGCTCTGCCGACTCGACGCCTTCGGCAATGACCTGCATATTAAGGCTGCGACCAAGCTGGATGATGGCGCGAACGATGGTTGCGTCGTCTTCGTCAATCAGGACATCCTGAACGAAGCTGCGGTCGATCTTGATCTTGTCCAGCGGCAGGCCGCGCAGGTAACTGAGCGAGGAGTAGCCGGTACCAAAATCGTCGATTGCAATCTGCACGCCGGCCTTTTTCAGGCTGTTGAGATGACCCGCGGCGGCTGAAATATCTTCCATCAGGCCGGTTTCGGTGACTTCCATCTCAAGGCAGCGGGGTGGCAGCTTGTAGCGCTGGATCAGGTTGGTCACTACGCGGGAGAGTTCGCTGTGGTGCAGTTGCACGGTAGACAGGTTGACCGCCATGCGCAGCTCGGTCATGCCGCTGTCGTGCCAGATACGCAGCTGGCGACAGGACTGGTCCAGCACCCATTCACCGATTTCAATGATGCTGCCGTTCTGCTCGGCCAGCGGTATGAACAGATCCGGTGGTACCAGTCCGCGCTCGGGGTGGTGCCAGCGCACAAGGGCCTCCACGCCAACCACGCGGTGATCATCAAAGGCTATCTGCGGTTGGTAGACGAGGTGGAATTCGTTGCGCTCCAGCGCTCCGCGCAGCTCCTTGTCGAGTTCCCGGCGTACGCGCATTTCGCTGTCGAGGCTGGCGATGTAGAACTGGTAGCGATTCCGCGAGCGCGCCTTGGCCAGCATCATTGTCTGTTCGGCCTTCTGCAGCAGCTTCTCTGCATTATCGCCGTCGTCCGGGAACAGGGTGATGCCGATTGTCGCTCGCAGGCTGACGGTGTGGTCACCGATCTCGAACGGTCGACCAAGGTCGTCGAGGATGGTTTGCGCCAGCTCGGCTGCCTCGTATGGCTCACTGACACCGGTTTGAACCAGGGCGAACTGGTCGCCTCCCAGTCGTGCCAGGCTGCCGAGCCGTCCGCTGTTGGCGCGCAGGCGGTCGGCAACGGTGACCAGCAGGCTATCGCCGGACTGGTAGCTGAACTGCTCGTTGATTTCCTTGAAGTCGTCCAGCCCGCAGCACAGTACGGCAACCCCCCGTTGGCGCCTGCCGGCGTCGCCGAGGATACGGCTGAGCTGCTCCTGCAGCATGCTGCGATTGGGCAGGCCGGTCAGGTGGTCATGCTGGGCCATGTGCAGCAGGTTCGCTTCGGCTTCGCGTCGGCGATTGCTGTTGCGTTCGATGGATTCCAGCAGTTCGTTGGCCTTGTTGATCCACAGGCCGAGTTCGTTCCTTTCCTGGCCTGGCAGCATCGGAATATGCATCTTGCCCGGATAGTCGGGGTTAATGTCACTGATCCGATCAATGATGCCCGCCAGTGGTTTGGTCAGCAGAAAGTGATAAAGCAGGTAGAGTGCCAGCGCCATCGCCACCGCTCGCAGTATGCCGGATACAAGGATGACGAGGGAGCTTTGCAGGAAATCTTCGCCGTAGGGCGCGGTGTCCAGGACGATTCTCAGATCGCCGTAATACTCGTTGTAGGGTTCTCGGCCAAACAGAGCAACGCTGTAATGCTGCTCGACGCCGAATAGCCAGTCTGTAACGCTGCGTAGTGGACTTTCAATCAGTGGACGCTCGCGGCTGGCCAGCTGGGCTTCGTCCGGATGGCCAATGGAGGCAAAGCGTACGGCGGGGTGTTCGAACAGGCCACCTATGACCTGCAGTGCCATTTCCCGGTCCAGGCTGTAGACCGCCTGGGTTGCAGGGTCCTGGGACATGGCGAGGATCTGCTCGGCAGTCTGATCGATCTGCTGACGTTCCTTGCGAAGGTCAAACGCAATCTGCCCCAGGCTCAAAATCAAGCCGACCAGCAACGCCCAGAGCAATACAAGGCGAAGCAGCTTTATAGAGAGACTGTGCCGGCGCTCGAGCTTCAAGGTATTGTTATTCCTTTCCTGATGAATTGCGCGGTTAAGTCATCATGCAGGCATTGCCCGCAGCAGCGCAAGACTCCCATAGGTACATTGTTAAGCGAACCTACGCCTGAGTATCGACAATCCTTTGGGAGAGGTCAAAGTGCGATCATGTTACCGATGCCTGAAAGCACAACACCCTGCCGGAGCAGGGTGTTGTGGTGACGCAGAATCAGTCAGGATCAGGCAGCGTAGTTTTTCGCTACGAAGTCCCAGTTGACCAGGTTCCAGAACGCTTCGACGTACTTCGGACGTGCATTGCGGTAATCGATGTAGTAAGCGTGTTCCCAGACGTCGCAGGTCAGCAGCGGGGTGTCGCCGCTGGTCAGCGGGCAGCCCGCGCCGATGGTGCTGGCCAGTGCCAGGGAGCCGTCAGCCTTCTTGACCAGCCAGCCCCAGCCGGAACCGAAGGTGCCGATAGATACCTTGCTGAACTCTTCCTTGAATGCTGCGAAAGAGCCGAACGCCTTGTTGATGGCTTCGGCCAGTTCGCCTGTCGGCTCGCCGCCGCCGTTCGGGCTCAGGCAGTTCCAGTAGAAGGTGTGGTTCCAGATCTGCGCTGCGTTGTTGAAGACGCCGCCGCTGGAAGTCTTGATGATCTCTTCCAGGCTCTTGCCTTCGTACTCGGTGCCCGGAACCATGTTGTTCAGGTTCACAACGTAGGTGTTGTGATGCTTGCCATGGTGGTAGTCCAGAGTCTCGGCAGAGATGTGCGGTTCCAGTGCATTCTTTTCGTAAGGGAGTGCGGGTAATTCAAAAGCCATGGTTTATCTCCATCGTCAGGTATCACGTTCCGGGAACGATCACGTCGTCCGTCTCGACATTCGGCCAGGGCTGGCTGGCAGCCTGTGGCGAGTTGTCTGCGCCTTCTTGCCGGTAGCTGCTGCTTGCTCCGCCGGGCGCTGCCCGTCTTGCGATCGGGAAGCCCCGATCATAGCACCTGAATGTGCCGCTATCCACGCACCTTCCATGTGGGTTTAGCCCTCCCAGAGGGTCTGCAGCGCGGGTTTTGCCAGTGACCAGGCGATAGCCAGCATCATTGCAGCAACTGCGAGGTCGATGCAGCGCCAGGTAATCGGTCGGTGAAGTACCGGAGCCAGGCGGGCCGAGCCCAGTGCCAGCAGGGTGAACCACAAGATGGATGCGCTGGCCGCGCCGAGGGCGAAAACCAGGGGGAGGCTGTGCTGTGCCGCCAGGCTGCCAATCAGCACCATGGTGTCAAGATAGACATGGGGATTGAGCAGAGTGACCGCCAGGGTTGAGAGCAGCACGGCACGACGTGATCGCGAGGGTGCGCCCATCGCTTCCAGACCCCGTGGGGTCAGTGCGCGCAACAACGCTTGCAGGGCGTAGACGGTCAGGAAGGCCACGCCGCCCCAGCGAGTGATCTCCATTGCCAGCGGATGGGCCTGCAGCAGCGCGGCAAGGCCGAAGGTGCCGGCGAGAATCAGGATGGCATCGCAGGTCATGCAGATCAGCGCGACGCTGACGTGATGTTCCCGGCGCAGGCCCTGGGCAAGGACAAAGGCATTCTGTGCGCCGATGGCCATGATCAGGCCGGCGGCAGCGATCATTCCGCTGAAGTAACTGTAGAACAGGGTGGGCATTTTGGGGCTCCGGCTGATAACGGCGCCAGTGTGCAGTAGATTGCGTTATTAGAAAAAACAATAATGCTGATGTCACATTAGGAAAGATGATCATGCTGGATTACAAGCTTCTGGCCGCATTGGCCGCGGTGGTAGAGCAGGGCGGCTTCGAACGGGCAGCCGGTGTGTTGGGGCTATCCCAATCGGCGATCTCGCAGCGCATCAAGCTGCTGGAGGCACGCTTGGGCGCTCCGGTGCTGGTCCGTGCAAATCCGCCCCAGGCAACCGCAGCGGGTCAGCGGTTGCTTAACCATGTCCAGCAGGTCAGGCTGCTGGAGCGCGATCTGCGCCATGACCTGCCGCAGATCTCCAGCGACGCCGGCCGCACCCGGCTGAGAGTGGCCCTGAATGCGGACAGCCTCGCGACCTGGTGGGCTGGCGCGGTTGCACCCTGGTGCGAGCGCGAGAGGGTGCTGCTGGACCAGCAGCTGGAGGATCAGGACGTAGGGCTAAGACGAATGCGCAGTGGCGAGGTGGCTGCCTGTCTGTGCGCGGTTGAGCAGCCGGTTGCCGGTGCCCGCAGCTTGCTGTTGGGCGAGATGCATTATCTGGCGGTAGCGAGCCCAGGTTTTATTCGGCGCCACTTCCCCGATGGGCTCTCACAGACCGACGTGCGCAGTGTTCCCGCTGTGGTGTTCGGCCCGGATGATCAGTTGCAACATCGGTTTGTCAGGCAGTTGGGTGTTGATGGTGAGTTTGAGTATCACCTGTGTCCTTCGTCCGAGGGCTTTGTCCGTATGCTTGAGGCGGGTATTGGTTGGGGTATGGTGCCTGCACTGCAGATTGGCGATGCGCTGCGTGCGGGGCGGTTGCAGGAGCTATCGCCGGGCTGGTCGCAGCCTGTGCCGCTCTACTGGCATTACTGGCGAAGCGGCGGGCAGCTGCTTGAAGGGCTGACCGCAGAGTTGGCCCGCCGGGCGCCGGCCTTGCTGGCGCCCGGCGTATCACCCTAGCCGGGCTACTCGATGTGCATTGGGCCGGAACCAGGCAGGTTCTCGATACACTCCGGACCCAGCAGCCGGGACGGTGTGTAGTAGCCCGGAGCCGGCTGGTTTTCCAGCAGAAAACCAACTGCGTAAAGGGCTCCCTCGACTGTCACATCATAGGCGTTGGCCGTTTCGATGCGGGCAACTACCTTTTTACCGGCGCGGTTTTGCGCTTCGCCCCAGACATAACAGCGAGCGGCTTCGCGCTGCTGATGATCGGGCCCCTGGATGCGACGACCAACCAGATATTTCAGCAGTGCCTGTACCGGTGCCAGGCCAAGCAGCGCACGGAACCGGTCCAGGCGGCGCAGACGGGCGGCGGCGCTCGGCGCCATCGGGATAAACACTTCGATATCGTCTATGCCGGTGGTGAACCAGGCGGTGGCAATATCACCCCAGGGAATGGTGACCGCATGTTTTGTCCCGTTGCCAAAATCGATTTCACGGCTTTGATACGCCAACGGAACGGTTTGAATGCGATCATCCTTGCGGACCCGGCCGCCGTATTTCAGCCCTTCCACCGAGGTTCTGGCAGTGCCGGGCGACAGCGAGCTGTGGGTGTCAAAACCCAGAGCCAGGCGGTCTGCATCATGCAGTGCGAGTTTCAGCCTGGCGGCGATGCAGTCGGTCGGGATGACATCGAACCCGACGCCGGGGCAGAGGACAATGCCCGCCTGCTCTGCGTCGGCCTGGCGCTGCTGGGCGGCGACGAACACATCGATTTCGCCGGTAATGTCGAGGTAATGACAGCCAGCCGCCAGACAAGCGTCGATCATCGGGCCACTGGTAGCGGAAAACGGGCCGGCACAATGCAGTACGACCTGAATGTCCTGCAGGCCTTCACAGATCTGCTGCGGACGATTGAGATCGAAGCAGCGGAAGGGCAGATTCAGTTCATTTGCCAACGCACTGATGGTCTGGCGATTGCGTCCGGCCAGTATGGGGCGCAGGCCACGTTGCGCAGCGGCTCTGGCCAGCAGTTGGCCGGTGTAGCCGTTGGCGCCGTAGATCATCCATTGCTGCATGCGCGTGCTCCTGTCTGAAAAGGAGCTCTCAGAGTAATGACTTGAGTCGGCGCGCGCCAGCGCGGGCCCGGTTGGCGTCAGCTGCGAATGACCTGCCCGCGATAAATACGAACGCTGCCGCTCGGCGCCTCAGCGTGCTCCGACTCGGCCTCCAGGCGGGCTCTGTTTTCCTGTCGATGCTGGAATTGACGGGACGCAATTGCGCCCTGTGCCAGTGGCGATTGCGCCTGATCATCCTGTCCCGGCCTGATCATGTCCGCCAGGCGGGTGCCGAGTTCGCGAATCTCGGCCGAGCTGCTGTCCCGGCTTAATCCGATCATGCTCTCGACGGCGTCCGGATCGCCCAGGCGGATGGTTACGCCCAGAGTGCGTTTGAGCTGTCGGCGCAGTGCTGTCATGCAATCCAGGGTGGCGCGGTTGAACTGTGCTTCGGCAATCATGCTCATACCCCCTTAGGTGATTGGCGATAAAAGGTGTTATAGCCAAGTCGAATTTCCGCAAGCAGAATACGTACCAATATGCGTTGGGTCGCGGATAGCAGCCGTTTGACGCAGGTCAAAGCATCGCCACGGCAGCGATCGGCTCTGTTTTGCGGTCTGTGGTGCGGCCTGCTGGTGCATCCTTGCACTGCTCTGGCGCAGGGGTTTCAGGGTTTGATTGCCGAGAGTTTGATTGCTGAGAGGTTGAGATGAAGGAACCGGAGTTGGGTGAACTGCCGAGCATCAGTGCTACTCGTGACAGTCGGTCGGATGGCCGGGGAGGACTGCCGCCGCATGTGGACGGGTTGCGAGCAGAGCCGTCGGCACCGGTCGCGGCGGCTGGCAGCGGGCCGCTCTGGGCATTGTGTGGCGCGCTCTTTCTCGCATTGCTGGGCTTGGGCTACTGGACCCATCAGCAGCAAAGCCAGCTGAGTCAGCAACTGGTTGCAACCCAGAACAGTTTTGCCCGCATCAGTGAAGAAGCCTCAGGGCGCATTCAGGACATCACCGGCAAGGTGTCGGCGACCGAGGACTCCCTCGGTGCTGCCGAGCAGGATCGCAAGGCGCAGCTGGTTCGTATTGAGGACATGCTGCAGGCGGTACGCAAGGAGCAGGGTGAGCACAGGCAGCAATTGGCATCACTGCAGCAGGCCGACCAGCGCAGCTCAGAGCGGGCCACGACCCAGCAGGCGGCGATTACGGCGCTGCAGGCCAGCTCCGCGGCGTTGCAGGAGCAGGGCAAGGAGCGGTCCGACAGTCTGGCACTACTGCAACAGCGCTTTGCCGAGGCTAACCAGGCGCTGGAACAGATGCAAACCCAGCTCGGGACCTTATCGGTGGTTCAACTGCAACTGGGTCAGCAGGCCGAGCAGCTGGATGAACTCAAGCAAGGGTTGACCGCACTGCAGAACAAGGGCAACGACGAGGCGGTGGAACAGGCGGTGCTGGCGATGCGAGCGGAGCTGGATCGACGCCTGGCCGCCAATGATCAGGCGCTGCAGGCAATCGACAGTTTCAGGCTGCAGACCAATCGCAGTCTGACGACGTTGCAGACGCAGGTCGCCGCACTGCACGCGCAGGTGGAAGGCAACTGATGAATTTCCTCGCGCACTTGCTGCTGGGCTCGCAGTCGCCGGAACAGGCGCTGGGCAGCATGCTGGGCGACTTTGTAAAAGGACCGGTCCACCGGCTCGAACTGCCGGAACCGGTGCGCGAGGGTATTGTTCTGCACCGGCGGATCGACAGCTTTACCGACGCCCATCCGCTGGTGCTGCAAAGCAAGGCCAGAGTCAGCAGCCGGCGTCGACGTTTCGCCGGGATTCTGGTCGACATGTTCTACGATCATTTGCTGGCGCGGCACTGGTCGCGCTTTGCGGACCGGCAGCTCGACGACTTCACCCGGGATGTCTATCGGCAGCTTCTGGCGCAGCGCGAATGGATGCCTGAGCGGGCCTGGACGGTGGTGCACTACATGAGCGAGCAGGACTGGTTGAGCAGCTATGCCGAGCTGACCCACCTGCACCGGGCGGTAGACAACATGGCGCGGCGGCTACGGCGCGAGAACCCGTTGCCGGGCGGGGTGGCTGAGCTGGAAACGGCCTATGAGGCCTTTGAGGCCGACTTTCTCGCATTCATGCCCGAGCTGCAGCGCTACGCCGAGGGTCAGGCTGCCGCCTTGACCTCGGCTGTTTCGTCCTCGACCCTGCCGTCCTCCAGCCCCAACGCCTGACAGACCGAGGCGTGTGCACTGCGCGCCAGCTGGTTACGGTTCAGTCGGCTGCTGTCGAGTATCGGCAAGAACCGAACTTCGACCTCTATATCCTTCGACCCAAGCAGGCGCCACAGGTGCTGCGAGAATTCATCGTCGTTGATGAAAGGAGCAATTGAGTCGCGTTCACCCGCGTAGCGGTAGGCAAGAGCCACCGGCTGGGTCGGCACCTGCGCCTCGATGGCGGCTGACAGCAGGCGGCTATGGAAGGTGCGCACCCTGTCGCCAGCGGTAGTGGTGCCTTCTGCAAAAATCACCAGGCTGCGCTGAGCTGCCAACACACTGGTCAACTGTTCCTGAACGGTGCTGGACGTACCCTGACCACGCTGGATAAAACAGGTGCCGGCGGCGCCCGCCAGCCAGCCTATCACCGGCCAGTCGCGTACTTCCGCCTTGGACAGAAAGTGCACCGGCGCCTGTGCGCCGAGCACCACGATATCCAGCCATGACACATGATTGCTGACCCACAGGGTGGTGCCTGAAGCCGGTGCGCCGGTAACGCGAATCTGCAACGGCAGAATGCGGATCAGGTTGCGCATCCACCAGCGGGTGAGCTTCTGGCGCTGACGGTCCACCCTGGCGGGTTGCAGCTGTTGCATGAGCTGAACCCAGCAGACCAGCAGCAGCCCACAGGCAATCCAGCCAATCACTGCCATCAGGCGGATGACCCGGCGGGGCGTGCTTACCGAGCGGCCAGGCATGCTCAGCTCGCCTTGAAGTGGCGCGCGTAGCGCGGGCAGAGCTGTTCGCGGCGCAGCAGAATAAAGACGTCGGCGCAGTTGAACTCCGGATCCCAGCAGGGTTCACCGCAGATTTTGGCACCCAGACGCATGTAGGCCTTCAGCAGCGGCGGCAGCTGGGCGGTGACGTTATCGGGCAGGCTGCGCTCCGGTAGCGGCAAGCGCGGAATCGCGTTCAGATGCTCGCGGCACAGGTAGCGGTTGCGCAGGCGTTGCATGATCGCGTGAGCCTGCACGCCCCCGTCATGCATTTCGATGCTGGCGCACCCCATCAGATAGCTGTAGCGTCGCTCATTCATCAGTTGGGCAAGGCCAGACCAGAGAACCGAAATGGTTGCACCGTTGCGGTAGTCGGCGTGCACGCAGGTACGACCGATTTCCATGACGTCGCCGCGCAAATCGCCCAGGCCAACCAGCTGAAACTCGCTTTCGCTGTAGAAACCGCCGGCACTGCGGGCGCGCTCGCTGTCGAGGATACGGGTAGTCGCGACTACCTCTCCGGTACGCTGATCGCGGACGATCAGGTGTTCGCAGTGCAGATCGTAACGATCCTGATCGAGTCCCTGCTCGGCGCCGTGCAGACGGGCTCCGCATTCTTCGCCGAAGACGCGGTAGCGCAGGGCTTGGGCGGCGCGCAGACTGTCCGGGGTGGCGGCCAGTTCGACCGTCAGACAGCGGTTGGCTGATTCTTCAAAGGCAAGGGCTGCATCTGTCATGGACACCTCCGTCCGGGCATCTTCAGTGATGTTCAGGCTGAGGCTATGGCGTGGCAGTGTCAGGCTGGTGACGGTGCGATGACGTTACTGTGACGTCTTTATCCCTTGATGCAGGTCACTGGCGCTCAGGTTCTGGCCGTATACACTCCTGAGACTCTCTTTCCACTGCAGGTTAAGGTGATTGTCTATGGCGAGTCCGCCCCGAGTATTGTTCGACAATGGTTCGCACCAGGTGCTCTGCTTCGATCAGCTGGTGACGGGTGATGGCGTGCAGTCGAACCAGTTCCTGATCATTGATCATGATCAGCATGCACTGCTCGATCCGGGCGGTGACCTCACCTACACACCGTTGTCGATGGCGGTCAGCCGCTATATCCCGTTGCGCGAGCTGACCTATGTGTTTGCCTCGCACCAGGACCCGGACATCATTGCATCGCTGGACAAGTGGTTCCTGCATACCAACTGCCGGGTGGTCTGCTCGAAACTGTGGGCGCGTTTTCTGCCGCACCTGAGTGCGGGTTTTTTGACCAAGCACACGGGCATGACCACCACCGAACGCATGATCGCCGTGCCCGATCGCGGGATGGATGTCCCGCTGGGGCAAACGGTGCTCAAGGTGTTGCCGGCGCATTTTCTGCACTCGGTCGGCAATTTGCACTTTTATGACCCGATCAGCGGCATTCTGTTTTCCGGTGATATGGGGGCATCGATGGTCGATGACGCGGAACCTGTGACCGACTTTGCGACTCACAAGAGCACGATGGAGGGGTTTCATCGGCGTTACATGGCGGGCAACAAGGCCTGCCGTCTGTGGGCCAACATGGTCAGGCAACTGAAGCCGAAGATGATCGTGCCGCAGCATGGACGTCCGTTTGCCGACCCGGATACCATTTCGGCGTTCCTCGACTGGATCAGTAACCTGGAATGCGGCCTCGATCTGTTGACGCAGGAGGACTACCGCATTCCCTCATAAGACAGGGAGTGAAATGACTGCGCGGGTGTACCAGTGGCGAACCGGCAATCGGTTCGAATTGCTGATTGATGGCGACAACTTCTTCCCGCGCATTCTTTCTGCGCTCGATCAGGCGGTCGAGCGTATCGACATTGAGCTGTATCTGGTGGACTCTGGCCGCAGCACCCGGCAATGGCTGGAGGCGCTGCAGCATGCGCGTCGACGTGGCGTGCAGGTTCGTTGCCTGCTCGATGCCATCGGCACCGACGGTTTGAGCCGCCGTGAGCGGCTTGAGCTGGAGCAGATGGGAGTGGAGCTGCAGTTTTATAATCCTCCCAGTCTGTTCAGTGGCCATCGGCTGTTCCATCGTGACCATCGAAAACTCTTCATTATTGACCGGCGCATAGCCTTTGTCGGCGGCACCGGTATCACCGATACCTTTTGTCAGCTTGACCCGGAAACAGGCAGAACACCCTGGCACGAGCAAATGCTGGAAGTGCAGGGGCCGGTAGTCGAGGACTGGGTCGACCTGTTCGAGCGTATCTGGGAGCAGGGCGGTCGACGTGAAAAGCGCGGGCTGTCTGCCGTGCGTCGGGTACATATTCCGCCGGTGCCCGCTGGCGGGACCGGGCATGGCCGTGTCTCCTATATCGGTGCGCGCGAGCAGAAGGAGGTGGTCGTATCACTGTTGGCGGCGCTGCGTCGAGCCGAGCAGCGGGTTTGGCTGGCTACACCGTATTTCCTGCCCTCCTGGCGGATTCGCAGAGCGCTGGCACGGGCGGCCAAACGCGGCGTTGATGTGCGTTTGCTGCTGTGCGGTATGACCATTGACCACCCGCCCGTGCGCTACGCCGGTCAGCGTTTCTACACGAGGTTGCTCAAGGCCGGTGTGCGTATCTACGAATACCAGCCGCGCTTTACCCATCTCAAGACAGCGCTGGTGGACGACTGGGTGTCACTCGGCTCATGCAACTTCGATCACTGGACGTTGCACTGGAATCTCGAGGCCAATCAGCAGGCGGTTGATCCTGATCTGGCACACGCGGTTGCCGAGAGTTTCGAGCAGGATTTTGTCGAGAGCGATCTCTGGACATTGGCCGGCTGGCGCCGGTTGACGTTGTGGCACCGATTCAAGATTCGCTTCTGGGGGCAAATCAATCGATTGGTGATGTGGCTGTTCGGCATCCCGCGTTAGCTGAACCGCCTGCACCGGCCCCGCGGCGGGGGCCGGCGGCGGGGCGGGTCAGGCGAAGACCGGCTTGCGCTTCTCCATGAAGGCAGTCAGTGCTTCGCGCGCTTCGGCGCCACCGAGCAACTGGGCGAAGTGCTGGCCTTCGGTTTCCATGACCTCATCGGCGGTGCGGCTGATGCCGGCACGGATCAGTTGTTTGGTCAGGCGAACCGATCCCGGCGGTTGCTCGGCGATGCGCAGTGCAGCCTTGCGGGCGGCCTGCAGAACCGCTTCACCGGCCGGTAATGCCTGATTGACCAGTCCGATCTCGGCGGCGCGGCTGCCGCTGATTTCTTCACCGAGCAGCAGCAACTCGGCGGCACGCGGGTGACCCAGTAGGCGCGGCAGCAGGAAGCTCGAGCCAGCTTCCGGGCACAGGCCTAGATTGACGAATGGCATTTTCAGGCGCGCGTTCTCGGCGGCGTAGATCAGGTCGCAGTGGAGCAGCATGGTGGTGCCGATGCCGACCGCCGGGCCATTGACCGCAGCAATCAGCGGCTTGCTGGCGTGGCAGATGGCCTTGAGGAAGACGTATACCGGGCTGTCGGTGCCGCTGCGTTCGTTCTTGATGAAATCGGCAACGTCGTTACCGCTGGTGAAACACTCGGTACTGCCCTGGATCACGACGGCGCGGATGCTGGCATCGTCTTGCGCGGCGTTGATGGCCTCGCCCATGACGCCATACATGTCACGGGTCAGGGCATTTTTTTTGTTGGCGCGGTTCAGCGTCAGGGTTAATACGCCCTCGCTGCGGTCGATCAGCAGGTGTTCGCTCACGGTCTACTCCACATGTCGTTCGGGTATTTGGGGTGGCTGGCATGTTCGCATGCTTTGCCCGGGCAACCCACAACCCTGCGTCTGACGAATGCAGGCTTATAAACGCCGACGGTTTTGTTTAGCGGCTGCGGCTGAGAAACGCCTCATCGAGAACCTGGCGGCCTGACAGCCCGGCCATGAACAGCGGCTTGCGCAGCCGCTCGACAAATGCGGGAGACCCGCAGATCAGCGCCCGGGTGCCGCGTCCTGGTGGCTTCAGTTGGCGCAGATCCGCCTCCAGCTCGCTGTGTGAGCGCAGTTGCAGGTGCAAGTGAGGGTGCTGAGCGGCCAGGTGTTCAAGCTCGGCCTGCAGATAGCAGGGCGCTCCGGCGCGTTGCCAGTGCCTCAGCTGTATCGGTGCATTGTGGCCAGCGGCAAGCGCGTTGCGCGCAATCGCCTGCAGCGGAGCCAGACCGGTGCCGGATGCCAGCAGGAGCAGCGGCTGGTTATGCCATTCCGGGTCGTAGCCGAGATGCCCGCTCGGAGCGCCGAGATAGCAGGTGGCGCCTGTCGGCAGTGTTCGCAGGGCTTGGCAGAAAGCGCTGCCCTCGCGCTCCTGCAGATGAAACTCCAGCAGCGGCTCGCCGGGCAGGCTGGCAAGTGAAAAGGTTCGCGCCAGATCCGCACTCAGCCAGATCACCAGGTGCTGGCCAGCCTGATAGCGTATGGCCCGGGCCGGCTTCAATTGCAACCGGATGACCTGGCCCGGTAGCGTTTCCAGGTGTTCAATGGTCGCCGGCAGACTATCACTGGCAGGGTCATGCAGGTGCAGATCAAGGTCCTGCTCAACCCGGCACTGGCAGGCCAGCAGCCAGCCATTGGCCTGCTGCTCTGGTGAGAGGCCCTGCTGGGCCGGGCTGACGTCAGCCCGGTTGAGATTCTGTATCAGGCAACTGTGGCATTGACCGGCCCGACATGACCAGTTGACCGGCAGATCGGCCTGGCGCAAAACATCGAGCAGATTGCTGCCCGCAGCAGCATTCAGACAGCGGCCTCTGATTCGGATCTCAGGCATAACTGGGGTCGTGCCATTCGCTGCGGTTACGTCCGCTATTTTTCGCCAGATACAGCGCCTGATCGGCGTCGTTCAGGCAGACTTCCAGATCGTCCTCGGGTTGCAGCAGGCTGAGACCGGCGGAGAAGGTGCAGTGCACGCCCTCTGGCAGGACATCAAACGTCTTTTCGGCAAAGCGCTGACGCAGGCGCTCCACGCACTGGTGCAGTGTTTCAATGCTGGTGTTGCCGAGCAGCAAAACAAATTCCTCGCCGCCAAAGCGGGCAATCAGGTCGTCGTCTCGCAGGGTGGTGCGGGCCAGTTCGGCAAAGCCCTGCAGTACCTGATCACCCGCCGCGTGTCCGTACAGGTCGTTGATGCGCTTGAAGTGATCCAGGTCGATCAGCGCAATGCCCATCTGCTGGGTCGGACGCATCAGCGTCATACGCCGCCGTGCTTCCTGGATGAAGTGCCGGCGGTTGGCCAGCCCGGTAAGCGGGTCCGTTGTGGCCAGATTCTGCAGTTGCCCCATCATGCCGCGCAGGGTTTCCTGGTGGGCCTGCAGGGTGTTGTGGCGTTGCTGCAGGCGCTCGCGCAGCTCGCGAATGTAGCTGGCTGTCATGCTCAGGCCGACCAGAAAGCAGGCGAGGATGAACCACTCCACCAGATTGAGGGTGAACTGCCGGGTATCGGTCTGATAGTAGTGTTCGATGGTGATCAGCGCGCCGAAGCAGGCCAGCGCCAGCCCCGAGTGGATCAGGAAGTCCCGGCGCGACAGCTGGAATATGCCAAATACCATGATGTTGGCGTAAATCATGATCAGGCTGCCGCGCAGTGGTCCGGCAAAGGCAAGCAGATAAGTGATCAGCAGAATTGCCACTGCTATTTGCGCGTTGGTCATGCTTGGATCCTGCAGGCGCAGATTCCAGTTGCTGCGAAACAGGGCGAGAAAGACCAGCTGTGTGCTTACGCCGAGCCCGATGTGGCTGAGCATCAGCCAGACCGATCCCTGATATTGTCCCGATACCCAAGCCACGCAGATCACCACGTAGGTAATCAGGTAATTGAGTTGAGCCAGGTAAAAGCGCTGCAGTCTCAGCGTCTGGAACTTGGCGTTCTGTGCATCCTGCAGATCGACCACGTCCGGTGCCCCGTTTTTGTATGATGGCATTATGACGTCAATTTATCGATTGACGGCTGTTTTGCAAGTTCTTTTCGCTATTTCCTGCCTTAACTGTGACGGCTTTCCACTCGCTGGGCTCGCCGTTCCTGTCGCCCCGGTTGTCAGGGGTGGCGCAAGAGGTTGTTCCGCGCTTCCCAAGCTCAGGTATACTTGCCAGCGCATTTTTTCAGGCCTGCCGGCCTCCCTGTCGGTGCCTGCCTGATTCCGTGAGCCCGACCCGGCGCCGTCCGAGGTCCGGCGGTCAAACAGAGGAGCCTGTCCGAGCATGGCCGTTATCAAGCAAGACGATCTGATCCAGAGCGTAGCCGACGCTCTGCAGTATATTTCCTATTATCATCCCGTCGACTTCATTCAGGCGGTACACGAAGCCTACGAGCGTGAAGAGTCCAAGGCGGCCAAGGACGCCATGGCCCAGATTCTGATCAACTCGCGCATGTGTGCCACCGGCCATCGCCCGATCTGTCAGGACACCGGTATCGTTACCGTGTTCGTCAAGGTTGGCATGAACGTCAGCTGGGACGGCGCTACCATGAGCCTGGACGACATGATCAACGAGGGCGTGCGCCGCGCCTACAACAACCCGGACAACGTTCTGCGTGCCTCCATCCTGGCCGATCCGGCCGGTAAGCGCACCAACACCAAGGACAACACCCCGGCGGTCATCCACTACCAGATCGTCCCCGGCGACAAGGTTGAAGTGGATGTCGCGGCCAAGGGAGGCGGCTCCGAGAACAAGTCCAAGATGGTCATGCTCAACCCGTCCGACTCGATCGTTGACTGGGTGATCAAGACTGTCCCGACCATGGGCGCTGGCTGGTGCCCGCCGGGCATGCTCGGTATTGGTATCGGCGGTACCGCCGAGAAGGCTGCCGTGATGGCCAAGGAAGCCCTGATGGACCCGATCGACATCCATGAGCTGCGTGCCCGTGGCCCGCAGAATCGCGCCGAAGAGCTGCGTCTGGAAATCATGGACAAGGTCAATGCGCTGGGTATCGGTGCGCAGGGTCTGGGCGGTCTGACCACCGTGCTGGACATCAAGATCAAGGATTATCCGACCCATGCGGCCAGCTTGCCGGTCTGCATGATCCCCAACTGCGCCGCAACCCGTCACGCGCACTTCGTGCTCGACGGCAGTGGCCCGGCCGAGCTGAAAGCGCCGCCGATGGATGCCTACCCGGAAATCACCTGGGAAGTGGGCGACGGCGTGCGCCGCGTCAACCTCGACACCGTGACCCCGGAAGACGTGCTGAGCTGGAAGAGCGGTGAAACCGTGCTGCTGTCCGGCAAGATGCTGACCGGCCGCGACGCTGCGCACAAGCGCATGGTCGACATGCTGAACAAGGGCGAAGAGCTGCCGGTTGATCTGAAAGGCCGCTTTATCTACTACGTTGGCCCGGTTGATCCGGTGCGTGACGAGGTGGTTGGACCGGCTGGCCCGACCACCGCCACGCGCATGGACAAGTTCACCCGTCAGATCCTCGAGGCGACCGGCCTGCTGGGCATGATCGGCAAGTCCGAACGCGGCCCGATTGCCATTGAAGCGATCAAGGATCACAAGGCGGTCTATCTGATGGCGGTCGGTGGCGCGGCGTATCTGGTCGCCCAGGCGATCAAGAAAGCCGATGTGATCGCCTTCCCCGAACTGGGTATGGAAGCGATCTACGAGTTCGAGGTGCAGGATATGCCGGTTACCGTTGCGGTCGACAGCACCGGCGAATCCGCGCACATCACCGGCCCGCAGATCTGGCAGAAGAAGATTGCCGAAAGTCTGGCGGTCGAGATCAAGTAAGATCCGGTGGTAGTCGAAAAGGCCTGGCTTGCGAGGCCTTTTTTGTGGGTCTTGGCGGCAGTTTTACGCTCCGCGACAAGGGCTTTGGCAACGCAGTTACCTAATGCTCCAATGATCGAGTGTGCACCGGGGTTCGTCCCGTTTACGCGGGCGATTAGCACAGGATTGGCAGGAAAAAGGACGGCAGCCTGTTTGAGGCTCGAAGAGCCGAGTTCTGCCGGCCCCTGCCAAACCGAGCAACGCAGCGAACCCGAAGGGCCGCGTAGCCGGGTGCCCGGGGGGATCGCCAAGGGGGGCGGGCAAGCGGCCCCCTTTGGCTCGCCGTAAAGGCGAAAGACTGGCACAACAACAGCGCAGTATGCAGTGATGAGTCGCGAGGGAAAGCTCCGCTCGTCCCGTCAGTTCAGGCAGCCCTCTTTGTGGCTACGCTCCGGTTGTCAAACCAGCCGCTCGCCGACATGCAGCAGCTTCATCGAGTTGGTACCGCCGCGGGAGTTGTAGACATCGCCTTTGGTCAGGATCACCCAGTCGCCCGGTTTTACGTGGCCGGCCTCCAGCAGGCGGGTCACCGCGGTCTGATTGATATCGCTGGGCGCCATTTCAGCCGGGTTGAAGCGGATCGCCTGCACCCCGCGCATCAGGGATACCCGGCCCAGTGTCTGGCTGTTCGGCGACAGCGCGAAGATCGGCAGGTGAGAGCGGATACGCGACATGATCAGCGGGGTGTAGCCGCTTTCGGTCAGGGTGATGATCGCCGTGACGCCGGGGAAGTGGTTACCCGCGTACATGGCGGCCAGTGCGATGGTTTCATCGCAGCGCTCGAACTCCTGGTACAGACGATGGCCGGAGCGCTTGCTGACCGGCTGTTTCTCTGCACCGCGGCATACGCGGTCCATGGCTTCAACGGCTTCAACCGGGTAGCTGCCGGCGGCGGTTTCGGCTGACAGCATCACGGCGTCGGTGTAATCCAGCGCGGCGTTGGCAACATCCGACACCTCGGCACGGGTTGGCAGCGGGCTGGAAATCATCGACTCCATCATCTGGGTCGCGGTGATCACCGTTTTGTTCTGTTTGCGGGCACGGCTGATGATGTGCTTCTGGATGCCGACCAGTTCAGCATCGCCGATCTCTACGCCCAGATCACCCCGGGCTACCATGACGGCGTCGCTGGCCTGGATCAGCCCGTCGAGCGCTACATCGTCGGCAACCGCTTCGGCGCGCTCGATCTTGGCCACCAGCCAGGCGTCCGATTCGGCGTCGCGCAGCAGTTTGCGGGCCAGATCCATGTCGGCGGCGTCGCGCGGAAAGGAGACGGCTACATATTCCATCTGCAGCTCGGCGGCGAGGTTGATGTCGGCGCGGTCCTTGTCGGTCAGGGCCGGGGCAGACAGGCCGCCACCACGGCGGTTGATACCCTTGTTGTTCGACAGCGGACCGCCGGTGGTTACCTTGCAGCGTACCTCGTCGCGACCGACGCTTTCGACCAGCAGTACTACGCGACCATCGTCCAGCAGCAACTCGTCGCCAGCGCGGCAATCCTTGACCAGATCCGGGTAATCCAGGCCCACGATATCCTGAGTTCCACCGTCGAGAGGGTGGTTGGTCGACAGCCGAAAATGATCGCCCACCTCCAGTTTGATCGGGCCGTCGGCGAATCGCCCGATGCGGATCTTCGGACCCTGCAGGTCACCCAGCAGGGCGACGTGCTTGCCTTGCTGTTCGGCGATTTCGCGCACCAGTCTTGCACGCTCTCGGTGTTCATCAGCACTGCCATGGGAGAAGTTCAGGCGGGCGACGTTCATTCCGGCCTTGATCAGCTCGGCAATCTTTTCCGGACTGTTGCTTGCCGGTCCGAGCGTGGCGACGATTTTGGTGCGACGCAGCGTCATGCAGGGGTCCTTGTACGGGAGGGTTGGGGGAGGCCCTACAATAGACCATAATGTCGGCTGGCGGGTAGGTTTGTGACCATCGGGTCGGGAGAGGTGGAATGCACCCAGTGCTGGGCGAGGTAACCGAACGATTGCGCGAACGCAGTGCCCGTTCCAGAGCGGCTTATCTGTCGTTGATAAACGCTGCGCCGGCTCCGCGGCAGGGTCTTTCCTGTGGCAATCTGGCGCATGGCATGGCTGCCTGCAGCGCTCAGGACAAGCAGCGGCTGGCGCTGCCGGACGAGGTCAATGTCGGTATCGTCACGGCCTATAACGACATGCTCTCGGCGCACCAGCCATACGAGCGTTATCCCGCGTTGCTGCGCCAGTATCTGCGCCGTCTGGGCGCCACCGGGCAGGTCGCCGGCGGTGTGCCGGCAATGTGTGACGGGGTGACCCAGGGCGAGCCGGGCATGGAGCTGTCGTTGGCCAGTCGTGATGTGATTGCCATGTCGACCGCCATTGCCCTGTCCCACAACATGTTCAATGCCACACTGTGCCTCGGTATTTGCGACAAGATCGTGCCCGGCCTGTTGATGGGCGCACTGCGGTTTGGCCACTTGCCGACGGTGTTCGTTCCCTCCGGTCCCATGCCCAGCGGCCTGCCGAACAGCGAGAAGGCCCGGGTGCGCCAGCTCTATGCCGAGGGCAAGGTTGACAGGCAGGCCCTGCTTGCGGCCGAGAGCGCTTCCTACCACAGCCCGGGCACCTGCACCTTCTACGGCACTGCAAATACCAATCAGATGCTGCTGGAGGCGATGGGGCTGCAGTTGCCGGGGGCTTCCTTCGTCGCGCCGGACAGTGCGCTGCGTGACGCTCTGACCAGTGAAGCGGCCGCTGCTGCGGTGCGGCTGGCGCGGGATGGTCGGGTACGGCTGGCCGATGTGCTTGATGAGCGGGCCTTGATCAATGCCGTGGTGATGTTGCTGGCAACGGGGGGCTCGACCAACCTGACGCTGCATCTGGTTGCCATCGGTCAGGCAGCAGGGCTGCAGCTTGACTGGGATGACATGGCCGAGCTGTCCCGGGCAGTGCCGACGCTGGCGCATATCTACCCGAGTGGCAAGGCCGATATCAACCAGTTTCAGGCTGCCGGCGGTACCGCCTTCGTGTTTCGCCAGCTGCTGGACGCCGGCCTGCTGCATGCGGATGTGCAGACGGTCGCGGGTCCGGGCCTTGAGCGTTATGCCCTTGAGCCGGTGCTCGATGACGGCGAGCTGAGCTGGCGCGATGGCATCGGCGCAAGTCTTGATGATCAGGTACTGCGCGGTACGGAGCAGCCCTTTGCGCCCGATGGCGGCCTGAGGGTGATCGCTGGCGGGCTTGGCCGTGGCGTGGTCAAGGTGTCGGCGGTGGCAGCCGAACACCGTCGGGTCACGGCCGCGTGCAGGGTGTTTGACAGTCAGACGGAGTTTGTTCGTGCCTTCGAGGCCGGTGAGCTGGTCGGCGATGTGGTTGTTGTTGTGCGCTTTCAGGGCCCGGCCGCCAACGGCATGCCGGAGCTGCACCGTCTTATGCCGTATCTGGGCGTCTTGCAGGATCGCGGGCAGCGGGTCGCGCTGGTAACCGACGGGCGACTGTCCGGTGCCTCCGGCAAGGTGCCGGCGGCAATTCACCTGTGCCCCGAAGCGTTGCATGGTGGGCCGATCGGGCACCTGCGCGAGGGCGACGTGCTGTGCCTGGATGCCGATGCCGGTACGCTGGAGCTTATTGAGCCTGCTGCCGATTGGCAGGCTCGTCCTGCCGCAACTGCGCCGGATGGTGTCCGTGGTGGCTGGGGCCGTGAGCTGTTTGCCTTTATGCGGGCCGAAGCCAGCCCGGCGGATCAGGGTGCCAGCGTGTTTACCGCCAGTCTGCGGGAGACGGATGGGTAATGGACGTCATCGAGAGCCGGCTCAAGCAGCGCGGCGTGAGGCTGAAACGCTTCGATTCGCCCTTGCAAGCGGCTGAACACCTTGCGGTGGCCGTTGCCGATCGCTTGAGCACGACCATGGCCGAGCGCGGTCAGGCCTCGCTGGCGTTGTCCGGTGGGCGCAGTCCGGTGCGCTTTCTCGACGCGCTGGCGCGTCAGGCGATTGACTGGTCGCGTGTTCGGCTGACGCTGGTTGATGAACGCTGGGTGCCCGAGAGCGATGCACAAAGTAATACAGCGCTGCTGCGCTCAAGGTTGGCTGCCATCTTCCCCCGGCTGCAGTGGCTGCCGCTGTATCGGGGCGTGACACCGGCCGCGGATGCGGCTCAGGTAGCCAGGCAGCTCGCTGACTGGTTGCCACTGGACCTGGTGGTTCTGGGCATGGGCGTTGACGGCCATACGGCCTCGCTGTTCCCGCATGCCGAGGGGCTGACAGGCTGGTTGGATGGCAACTGCGACGCTGGTTGCGTGGCAAGCCGGGCTGCCGATGGTACGCCGAGGTTGACCCTCACCGGGCGTGCGTTACACTCCGCGCGATTTCGATTGCTGGCGATCAGTGGCGATACCAAGTTGCGGACGCTGTGCACGGCTATTGAAGCCGATCAGCCAGCGCGCTGGCCAATCAGTGCCTTTGTGCAGGCACCCATGGATATTTACTACTGCCCGGAAGATGGTCAGCCCGATGACGCACCTGTCTGAAAAAACGCAAATGCTGGACTCCTTGTTCAGTCGCTCACCGCTGCTGCCGCTGCTGAATATCGAGCGGCTGGAGGATGTGCTGCCGCTGGCCGACGCCCTGGCGGAAGGGGGGATCACCACGCTGGAAATTACCCTGCGGACCGCCTTGGGTATTGACGCCATTGCGCTGCTGCGTTCGCAGCGTCCTGCCTTGACGGTCGGCGCGGGGACGGTGCTGGCCGCAGCGCAGTTTGAGGCAGTGCTGGCGGCCGGCGCGCAGTTTGTGGTGACGCCCGGTTGTACTGACGAGCTGCTGCAATGCGGGCTGGAAGCAGCAGTACCGCTGTTGCCGGGCATTGCCACCGCCTCCGAGTTGATGAGTGGCTATCGGCTCGGCTATCGCCGCTTCAAGCTTTTTCCCGCCCAGATTCTCGGCGGGGTTGGCTTGCTCAGGGCATTTGCCGGGCCGTTCAGGGATGTTCGCTTCTGTCCGACGGGGGGCGTCTCGCAGGCCAATCTGGCCGAGTATCTGGCACTGCCAAATGTGATGGCGGTCGGTGGCAGCTGGGTTGCGCCGGCCGAGCTGGTCGCGCAGCAGCGCTGGGGCGAGATTACCGCTCTCGCCCGCGCTGCGGGGCAGGTCGGCAGCGCCTGAGGCGGCTGCCGAGGCTCGGTTTCAGGGCTTGCTTGGATCGACGAAGCCGTCCGGCTTGATTACCAGTACGTCGCACGACACCGAGTCCAGCAAGCGTTCCGCGGTGTGACCGATGAGGGCGCTGTCCAATCGTGAGCGCGATACCGCACCCATGATCAGCAGATCGACCTTTTCCTTCTCCAGAAAGTCGGGCAGGGCTTCTTCCGGGTCGCCTTCAAGCAGGTGGGATTGCGCGCTCTCGGAGGCCGAACGGGCAAGCAGCTGGCTGAACGCCGTAGCGTGGTGCTGCTTCACGTCCCGCGCGTAGCCTTCATAATCGGCAATGACGCTGGCGTCGAACACCATGGTCCGCGGCAGAGGTGTATAGCAGTGCACCAGATCCAGCGTCGCGTCCATGGTCTTGCCGAGACTGGTCGCAATGGCGATGAGCTTGTGGTCCAGCGCCGCCGGCTTGTCGGCGCTGTGCAGCGGATCAACGCTGGCGCACAGGCGGTTGATCGGCTTGTCGCCGTGCTTGACCAGCCAAAGCGGGATCTCGCAGTGGCGGATCAGTTGCCAGTCGGCCGTGGTCAGCAGCAGGCGCTTGAGTACGTTGTGATGGCGTGTCGCCTTGAGTACGAGATCGGGTTTGCACGTGCTTACTTCGCGCAGGATATGGCGATCCGAACGCTTGCCCCAAACGGCAGTCACTGCCACCTCGGTGCCTTTGGCACGCAGCGGCGCCGCCAGTTTTTCGAGATATTCATGGTGGTGTTGGAGCAGTGACGCTCGGGCCTTTTCCAGCCCCGCGGTATCAAACAGCATCCCTCCATCCAGGGCCGGGATGTAGTCGCAGAGCATCAGCGTCAGACGGGCAGCGGGAAAGTGTTCAAGCAGCGAAGCCGCGCGATCCAGCGCAGGTTGTTGCTGTTCGCGGGTAGGGTCGATCACTACCAGAAGGTGTTTGATATCCATGCGGCTGACTCCTGTTGTCGGTTTGACACGGTATTGGACCAGCCTAATGCAAATCGTGTGGTTTTACACTGATATGCATCAAACCCTCATGGACTGAAGAATCGGCGTGACGTGCCGATACAGAGCCATTGTCCGGAGGTTGATATGAACAAGTGCTGGTGGCTTTCCGCTGTTATCGTGCTGCTTGCCGGCTGTGGCATGAGCGGCTACAAGAAACATCTGGACCGGGCCTACGACGCCTATGCGGCCGGCAACTGCGATCGGGTGGTTGCCGAGTTGTCCAGGACCGAGCGTCTGATTCGTTCGCGTCCGCACCTGCAGCCGGAGGTTTCGCTTCTGCGTGGGCAGTGTCTGGAGCGTCAGGGTTTTTACCTGGATGCCATTCAGATATATCGGTTTATGCTCGACACCTATCCTGCCAGCGAATACAGCTATCGTGCCGCTGCGCGTCTGGAGACGCTGCGTCAGCTGGGGCATTACGACCCGGCGCGTCCTGTGCCTCCGGTAGCCGATTGAGCAGGCCGGACCCCGATTCGCTTGGCGCGGTGCCGGCGGTCCGCTATCCTGCCTTGATCGGACCGCGCAGGGAATCGCGATGAGTCACCGCAAACTACCACCACCACTGCTGGCTGCGCTTATGCTGTGCAGCTTCAATACTCAGGCACAGATCTACCGCTGGGTGGACGCTGACGGGCAGGTGCATTTTGATCAGCAGCCCAGGGCTGGTGCCGAGGTGGTAGAGATACGTCCGCAGGTGGTCGAGCGCGAAAGGCATGTGCGCGACAGTGAGGCCGCAATGGAGCGGCTTACGGATATCAGGGCTGAGGAGCGGCAACAGCAGCGCAACCTGCTGGCGCAGCAACAACGTCAGCGTCGGGCGCGTTGTGCAGACATGCGCGATCGGCTGGCCAGATTCGAACAGCGAGTCTACTGGTACGAAGAGAACGCAGACGGCAAGCGTGTTGAAGTGTCCAATGCCCGCGTTGCCGAGGCTGAAGCATCGCTGCGGCAACAGATTGCGGAGCAATGCTGACATGCATGTCATTCCGGATTCCAGCCAGGACCCCTCCATCGAGCAGCGCCGCATCCCGCGGCATCAGTTGAGCGCTTATCTGTGTGTCTACAACAGCCGAACCGGGCGACCCATCGGCTATATTGGCAATATCTCGCGTGACGGGATCATGCTGATCTGCGCGTTGCCGGTGATGCTCGATCAGCAATATGAACTGGAGCTGAAACTCCCTGATCTGGATGATCCGCTGAGCGCTCAGCGGCTGGTATTCCATGCACGCAGTCACTGGTGTCGTGCCGATGTAACTCCGGGATATTTCGACTGCGGTTTCAGTGTGGTTACCCATCAAGAGGCCTTCGCCGGTTTGGCGCTGGCTCTGCAGCGCTATTTCCGCTTTGATCAATTGGCGGATGCCTGATACCCGTCGTTACGGTAATCTGCCCCCTTTGACCGTGAAGAGGGGCGCATGAGCAAGAGCTTTTTCTGGTACGACTTTGAATCGACCGGGATCGATCCCCGATACGATCGGCCGGTTCAGGTTGCCGGTGTGCGTACCAATGAAGCACTGGAGGAAATCGGCGAGCCGCTGTGTATTGACGCCCGCCTGACGCCTGATGTTCTGCCGCACCCGCAGGCATGCCTGGTGACGGGTATCTCTCCGCAACGGCTGAAGCATGGCCTGAACGAAGCCGAGTTCATGCGTCAGTTGCACGAGCAGATGATCCAGCCAGGGACCTGCTCGGTAGGGTACAACAGCCTGCGATTCGACGACGAGATGACCCGGTTTTCGTTGTATCGCAACTTCTTCGATCCCTATGCGCGCGAATGGCAGGGTGGCAACAGTCGCTGGGACCTGTTGGATGGCCTTCGCGCTGCGCATGCGTTGCGCCCGCAGGGGATTGAGTGGCCGCAGGTTGACGGATTTACCAGTCTGAGACTTGAATTGCTGACCGCTGCCAATGGCATTGATCATGGACAGGCGCACGATGCGCTGGCGGATGTGCGGGCAACCATCGCCATGGCCCGTCTGTTCAGGCAGGCGCAGCCAAAGCTCTACGACTATTTGCTTGGCTTGCGTGACAAGCGGCGCGCAGCGGAGTTTATCGACTTGCAGCGGGTACGTCCGCTGGTGCACGTGTCCGGCCGGTTCGGGCGCGAACGACAGGGGCTTGCTCTGGTCCTGCCATTGGGATGGCATCCGGTCAATCGCAATGCAGTGATTGTCTACGACCTGGCAGTTGATCCGGCGGTGTTGATGGATCAGTCGCCGGAGCAGGTGCGTCAAAGCCTGTATACCCGGTCCGAGGATCTGGTCGAGGGCCAGGCACGGCCAGGTCTCAAGCTGGTCCATTTGAACAAGTGTCCGGTGCTGGCCGACACCAAGGTGCTGCAGCCAGCGGATATCGAGCGGCTTCAGCTGGATATGCCGATGCTGCTGGCGCGTGCGCAACAGTTGGCGGACTGGCGCGACACAGGGCAGGCGGTACTCGCCGAGATTTATGCCGAGCAGGGCAGGCAGGACGATGCAGAGCAGGAAGCCGAGGTTCAGTTGTACGATGGTTTTCTGTCTGACGCTGACCGCCGTCTGCTCCCGGCAATTCGTGAAGCCGATGGTTCAGTGCTCGGCAGCATGCGCTGGCCGCTGCGCGATCAGCGGCTGGTCGATATGCTGTTCCGCTATCGGGCGCGTAATTTTCCCGACAGCCTGTCCGCATCCGAACAACAGCACTGGTTCGCGTATTGCCGAGCGCGGCTTAGTGGCGAGCAGGCGAGGGTTCTATCGTTGGGCGAGTTTCTCACCGGTATCGACAGCTTGCTGCCGGGGCTCTCTGTGGAACAGCAGCAACTGTTGTTGAGCTGGCGCGACTACGGGGCCCGCTTGGCTGTGCAGCTTGATATGTAATTACCAGGCGTAAAAAAACCGATGCGAGCATCGGTTTTTTTACGCGGGAGCAACTTAGCCCAGGATAGTTACCCAGGACTCGACGGTGTCGCCGCCGTATTGTTCTTTCCAGGCCTTCAGGGTCTTGTGGTTGCCACCTTTGGTTTCAATTACTTCACCGGTATGCGGATTTTTGTATTGCTTGACCTTGCGGGTGCGCTTGCCGCCAGTGCTAGCTGCCTTGCCTTTTGCTGCACCCAGCTTGTTGTCCGGGTCGAGGATGGCAGTGATGTCTTTCAGCGATTTGTTGTACTGGCCCATCAGACTCCGCAGTTTTTCCTCGAACTCGATTTCCTTTTTCAGCTTGTCGTCGTTGGACAGTGAATTGAGGCGTTCTTTGAGTTCGCGAATCTGTTCTTCAATATGACGGTATTCTTGCAGCATTGACATGGATAGTGTCCTTGCAGGGAGTTGATGTAATCAGGATGTTTGAATAATAGGTTAATGACAAAAAACCTACAACAAGTTATCCGGGCCAACTAATGAATTAATCACATAGTTGTGAGTTAGCTATAAACAAGGCTCCTCAGTCGGTCCCGGAATCGATGCCGGCGGAGGTTTGTCGGCAGATCGAATGATGAGTGACGCCTTAAGGACATAATCCTTCGCACTCTTCATCTGTTTGTGGCTGCATGCGCTCTGCGCAGCGGGTAAAATGCCGCGGCCCGGTCTTCATCGCTGGCGTGTTGCCGTTGCGGGCGGTTGGCTAATACACAGGAGAGAAAATGCGTACTTTCAGGCTGGTAATCGCGTGCCCCGATCGTGTCGGGATTGTTGCCAAGGTCAGTAATGTTCTGGCGACCTATAACGGCTGGATTACCGAGGCGAATCACCACTCCGATAATCTTTCTGGCTGGTTCTTCATGCGCCATGAAATTCGTGCTGATTCCCTGCCGTTTGATCTTGAAGGTCTACGCACTGCCTTTGCACCCATCGGTGAAGAGTTTCAGATGGACTGGCGGGTCAGTGATTCTGCAGTGCGCAAGAAAGTGGTTTTGATGGCAAGTCGCGAGTCCCATTGTCTGGCCGACTTGTTGCACCGCTGGCACAGTGGCGAGCTGGATTGTGATATTACCAGCGTGATTTCCAATCACGATGACTTGCGCAGTATGGTTGAGTGGCATGGTATTCCATTCCACCATGTGCCGGTCGACCCTAAAGACAAGGAGCCGGCTTTTGCCGAAGTTACTCGTCTGGTAGAAGAGCAGCAGGCCGAATGTATTGTGCTGGCGCGTTACATGCAGATTTTGCCGCCGCAATTGTGCGAGCGTTACGCGCACAAGATCATCAATATTCATCACAGTTTTCTGCCATCGTTCGTTGGCGCTCGTCCATATCATCAGGCCGCCCAGCGCGGGGTCAAGTTGATCGGAGCGACCTGCCATTACGTGACCGAAGAGCTGGATGCTGGCCCGATTATTGAGCAGGACGTGGTTCGCATCACTCACCGAAATAACGCCGAAGATATGGTTCGCCTGGGCAAGGACGTCGAGAAAATGGTGCTGTCGCGGGGGCTGCGCTATCACCTCGAGGACCGAGTGCTGGTGCATGACAACAAGACGGTTGTATTCAGCTAGTCCTCTCCCGACGCGTATTGGGGCCACAACCTTTGATTGGCATCACTGTATGCATTGTTCTGTGGCCTGCTAAGCTGGTAAAGGAGAAACCCGAGCAGGAGGCTGTATGCTGAAATCCGTAAAAGTGCGCGATTATATGACCACGGATCTGGTTACCTTCACGCCAGACATGGACTTGTTTCGTGCGATCGACAAGTTGTTGATGCATCGTATTTCCGGGGCGCCGGTGCTGGATGAGAATGGCTATCTGATCGGGTTGCTGTCGGAAGGGGATTGCCTCAAAGGCATTCTGGCCGGCAGCTATTTTGAGGAGGCTGGAGGGTCGGTTGCCTCTGTGATGACCACAGTTGTCGAGACCATTGATGCCGATGCGGATATCGTAAAGGCAGCTGAGCACTTTATTTCCCAGCGACGCAGACGTTTGCCGGTTGTCGATGAGGGGCAACTGGTTGGTCAGATTAGCCGGCGCGATATTCTCAGGGCAATGCAGACCTATAACCAGCATGGTGCGCCAAAGTGATTGAGGATGACGATGAGGGGTTCGATCCCCTGGAGGCGGGTTCGGCAGTGCTGCCGCCAACGCTGGGCGAGGGCTGCCTGACCCGCTTCGACCCCGATCGGCTGAACGAGAACATGGGAACGGATTTTGGCGCTGCCTGCGAGCTGGAGGCCTGACTGCCGTCAACCCGTGTTTGTTTTGCCGCGTATAGGTGCAACTGGCATAATGCTGGCGCTGGTCGTGGAGTTCTGGTTCAGCTCCCGACTTTCGTGTTTGTTCAGCAGGGAGCGCGAGAGTCCTGACGCCCGGAGACTACAGTTGTCGATGCTGAAAAAGATTCCTACCCAATCCCTGCGTGTTGGCATGTATGTCGACAAGTTCTGCGGTTCCTGGCTGCAGCATCCGTTTTGGAGCAAGAAGCTTCTGATTGAGGATGTACGCACGCTCAACACTATTTTGCAAAGCTCGATTACTGAAGTGATTATCGACGTCAGCAGAGGTCTGGATGTCGAAGTGGCTTCATCGCCTGATATTCCGACGTCTGCCGATGCTCCCTCCGAAGTGGAGATCGCTGTGGCCGAGGTTGAGGCTGCAAGTGCGTCAGGTTCAGCGCCGAGCGACAGGGTAGCCAGGACCCCGATGGCCGATGAAGTGCGGCGTGCCCAGCAGATATTTCGCAACGGTAAACAGGCAATCCAGGACCTGTTCAAGGACGTACGTCTGGGCAACGCCATCACGACTGACGGGTTGCACGATCTGGTCAGCGAGATGAGTCTGTCGCTCAGCCGAAACCCCCATGCCTTGATCAGCGTTGCCCGAATCAAGTCCAAGGATGAGTACACCTATCTGCACTCCGTTGCCGTAGCTGCTCTGATGGTGGGTATGGCTCGGTTGTTGAAAATGCCGGAAGACCAGGTGATGGAAGCGGGTATGGCGGGCTTGCTGCATGACATGGGCAAGGCCGTCATGCCTGAAGCGGTGTTGAACAAACCGGGCAAATTGACCGATGAGGAATTTGCCATCATGCGTTCTCACCCGGCCGAAGGGCACAAATTGCTGCTCGACTGGGACGGGGTACCGGATGCGGTGCTGGATGTATGCCTGCATCACCATGAGAAAGTGGATGGTACCGGCTATCCCGAGCGGCTGGCCGGGGAAAATATTTCCCTGTTGGCGCGCATGGGTGCGATCTGCGATGTCTATGACGCGATTACCTCAAACCGCCCCTACAAGGCGGGCTGGGATCCGGCCGAGTCCTTGAGCCGGATGGCCAGTTGGAAAGGCCATTTTGACCCGGTGCTGTTCAAGCTGTTTGTTCGTATGTTGGGTATTTATCCGGTCGGCTCCCTTGTGCGGCTTGAGTCCGAGCGTCTGGGAGTGGTTGTAGAGCAGGGTACCAGTTCCCTGCTCACGCCCAAGGTCAGCGTATTCTATTCGGTGCGTTTGAAGCAGGGATTACCGGTTACCCTGATTGATCTGGCCGACGCCCATGAAACGGATCGAATCATCGGACGAGAGAGCCCGGAAGACTGGCCGTTCAAGCACCTGGATCGCTTGTGGCTGCCCGACTGAGCGAATTGCGCGCACAAAAAACCGCCCATAGGGGCGGCTTTTTGTGCGGCTCAGACATCAGGCCAGTTCAGCTTCTTCCTTCTTCGCAGCCGCCGGATCCGGGGTGCGGATCAGGTGGTCGAAGGCTGCCAGGGCTGCGGTGGATCCGGCACCCATGGCAATGATGATCTGCTTGAACGGCACGGTTGTGACGTCGCCGGCAGCAAATACGCCTTCCAGGTTGGTCGAGCCGCGGCTGTCGATCTCGATCTCGCCGAAGCGGGTCAGGTTCAGATCGCCGCCCTTGAGCCATTCGGTGTTCGGTACCAGACCGATCTGGACGAAGATACCGGCAACGTCGACCTGCTTGAGCTCGTCCGTGGTGCGATCCTTGTAGGTCAGACCGACAACCTTGCTGCCATCGCCACGCACTTCGGTGGTCTGGGCGTTCTTGATGATCTCGATATTGGGCATGGAACGCGCCTTGCGCTGCAATACTTCATCGGCGCGCAGGGTGTCGGCGAACTCCAGCACAGTTACGTGCTCCACGATGCCGGCCAGGTCAATCGCTGCTTCGATCCCCGAGTTACCGCCGCCGATGACGGCAACGCGCTTGCCCTTGAACAGCGGACCGTCGCAGTGCGGGCAGTACGCCACGCCCTTGCCGCGGTATTCCTGCTCGCCCGGTACGTTCATCTCCCTCCAGCGCGCGCCGGTAGCAAGAATGACCGTGCGGCTGCGCAGGGTGGCTCCGCTTTCCAGGCCGATCTCTACGTAGTCACCGGTTTCCAGGCTGGCAGCTTTCTGCTCGGTGATGACATCCACCTCGTACTCCTTGACGTGCTGCTCCAGGCTGGCAACCAGCTTGGGGCCTTCGGTGTAGGGCACGGAGATAAAGTTTTCGATGCCGACGGTGTCCATCACCTGGCCGCCGAAGCGCTCGGCAACGATACCGGTACGAATGCCTTTGCGGGCCGCGTAAATGGCAGCTGAGGCACCAGCCGGGCCGCCACCTACGATCAGTACATCGTACGGCGCTTTCTCGTTCAGCTCGGCAGCCTTGCGCTTGGTCGCACCGGTGTCGATCTTGTTGACGATCTCTGCCAGTGTCATACGGCCCTGACCAAAGGGTTCGCCGTTCAGGTAAACCGACGGCACGGCCATGATCTGGCGCTGCTCGACTTCGTCCTGGAACAGGGCGCCATCAATCATCACGTGGGTGATGTTGGGGTTCAGCACGGCCATCAGGTTCAGCGCCTGGACCACGTCCGGGCAGTTCTGGCAGGACAGCGAGATGTAGGTCTCGAAGTGAAACTCGCCGTCCAGGTTGCGGATCTGCTCCAGCAGGGCAGGGTCGGCCTTGGATGGGTGACCGCCGGACTGCAGCAGTGCCAGCACCAGTGAGGTGAACTCGTGGCCCATCGGGATGCCGGCGAAGCGGATGCGCGGTGTTTCACCGGCGGCGCCTACCGCCATGCTCGGGGTACGCTTGTCATCAGCCGAGACCAGGCCGATCTTACCGGACATCTCCGCGATTTCGACCGCGAGTTCATGTAATTCTTTGCCCTTGGGGCTTTCATCTACGGACACGCTGATTTCGATCGGGTTAACGATGTGCTGCAGGTACGTGTCCAGTTGTTTCTTCAGGTTGGCGTCCAACATATGCGTGTCCTTTGAAAATGGGGTCAAATTTCGGGCATAAAAAACCCGGCCCGCCGACTGCGAGCCTGTGGCTGCGCAGCGGGCCGGGTCATCAGGCCGATCTTAGATCTTGCCTACCAGGTCGAGAGAGGGAGCCAGAGTGGCTTCGCCTTCTTTCCACTTGGCCGGGCAAACTTCGCCCGGGTGAGCTGCAACGTACTGGGCAGCTTTGATCTTGCGAACCATGTCTTCGGCGTTGCGGCCAATGCCTTCGGCAGTGATTTCAACAGCCTGAATGATACCCTGCGGGTCGATGATGAAGGTGCCGCGGTTGGCCAGGCCCTGATCTTCACGCAGGATTTCGAAGTTGCGGCTGATCTGCATGGTCGGGTCGCCGATCATGGCGTACTGGATCTTGCCGATGGTTTCGGAGCTGTCGTGCCATGCCTTGTGGGTAAAGTGGGTGTCGGTGGAAACCGCGTACACTTCAACGCCCATTTTCTGCAGCTCGGCATAGTGATCAGCAACGTCGCCCAGCTCGGTCGGGCAAACGAAGGTGAAGTCAGCCGGGTAGAAGAAGAAGACGGCCCACTTGCCTTTGACGTCGGCTTCAGTCAGATCGAAGAACTCGCCATTCTTGAATGCAGAGGCTTTGAACGGTTTGATTTCGGTGTTGATAACAGACATGTAGAACTCCTTCTTGAGTCGTTTTCGTCGATGGTTGAGAAGACAGGAGCTATGGTATGCGCCTGTGTTAAATACTTAAAATAAATTTCAACTAAACCGTGAATAGCTTTTCGCTATATAGGTGCGCTATGAACAATTTCAAGCGATCAGCGTTCACGGCCTGAATTGTGCGTCGGGATGTGTGACCGTTGCAGGTGCAGTTGGTTCTTCGGGCTGTCAGCGGCAGAGGATTGCAGTAAAGTAGCCAGCGAATACGCAACCGGACCTACTTTATGCTTACTCACCTGGACGCACAAGGCCGCGCCAGCATGGTCGATGTCACCGACAAGGCCGTTACCCATCGCGAGGCGGTCGCCGAGTCGCTGGTACGCATGCGCCCGCAGACGCTGGAATTGATTCAGAGTGGTGGTCACCCTAAAGGTGACGTCATGGCCGTTGCCCGCATCGCCGGCATTCAGGCGGCCAAGCGTACGTCCGACCTCATCCCCCTGTGCCATCCACTGATGCTTACCAGCGTCAAGGTAGAACTCGGCATCGAAGCGCCTGACGCGGTGCGCATTCAGGCGCGCTGCAAGCTGGCCGGTCAGACTGGTGTCGAAATGGAGGCGCTGACAGCGGTCAGTGTCGCCGCACTGACGCTGTACGACATGTGCAAGGCAGTCGACAAGGGTATGGTGATCGAGAGCACCCGGCTGCTGAGCAAGAGCGGTGGAAAGAGCGGTGAGTTTCAGGCGGAGGCGGGTAGCGCGTGATAGAGCTGCAGTTTTTTGCCCGTTACCGGGATGTGCTCGGCAGCAGCGGGGAGCAACTGATGTGGACCCCGGAGCTGGGCACCCTTGAAGACCTTCGGCAGCTCCTGCTGGCCCGTGGTGAGGCATGGCAGGTACTTGCCGAACCCCGCCTGATGTGTGCGCGTAACCAGGAGTTGTGCACCCTTGACGAGCCACTGGCTGACGGTGATGAGATTGCCTTCTTTCCGCCAGTGACGGGTGGTTGATGTGTTGATCGAGGTGCAGCAGGCCCACTTTGATCCGGGCGAACGGCTCAATCGTCTGCATGCGGACCATCTGGGCGTGGGCGCCGTGGTCGGCTTTGTGGGTTATGTGCGCGACTATAACGAGGGTGATCCGGTGTCCGGCATGTGGCTTGAGCACTATCCGGGCATGACGGAAAAGGCACTGACCGGTATCGTCGAGCAGGCGCAGACCCGCTGGCCGCTGCTGGACGTGCAGGTGTTGCACCGCGTTGGCCAGCTTGAACCAGGTGAGCCGATTGTGTTTGTTGGTGTTGCCAGCGCCCACCGCCAGGCAGCCTTTGAGGCTAACGCCTTTATCATGGACTACCTCAAGACCCGCGCGCCGTTCTGGAAGCGCGAAGCGACGCCGGATGGCGAGCGCTGGGTTGATGCACGCGATAGCGACGAAGTTGCGCTTTCGCGCTGGAAAACAGATTAGTCGGAGCCTTGGATGACACAGTCGATATTGCAGGACGGTCTGGGGAGAAAGATAGAATATCTCCGTATTTCGGTGACAGATCGCTGCGATTTCCGCTGTGTTTACTGTATGGCCGAAGATATGACCTTTCTTCCCCGCCAGCAGATTCTCAGTCTTGAGGAGATTGAGCGTTTGGCGCGGTTGTTTGTCGCCCGGGGCGTTCGCAAGATCCGGCTGACCGGAGGCGAGCCGCTGGTGAGGCGTGGCGTGGTTGACCTTTGTGCCCGCATCAGTGCCCTGCCGGGGCTGCGCGAACTGGTGATGACCACCAATGGCTCGCAGTTGACCAGGCTGGCCCGGCCGCTGGCCGAGGCCGGCGTTAAGCGGCTGAATATCAGCCTCGACAGCCTCAATCACGAACGCTTCAGGAGTATTACCCGCACGGGTGACCTGCAGCAGGTGCTCGATGGTATCGAGGCTGCGCGTGACGCCGGTTTTGAGCGGGTCAAGCTCAACACGGTGGTGCTCAAGGGCCGCAACCACGATGAGGTGCAGGCGCTGGCGGCCTACGCGCTGGAGCGGGGTTTGGACATCACCTTTATTGAAGAGATGCCGCTCGGTGAGGTCGGGCGTGAGCGGGGCGAAGCCTACTGCTCAAGCGACGAAGTGCGCAGCCTGCTGGCGGAACGCTACCGCTTGATCGACAGTGCTGAAAACTCCGGCGGCCCGGCGCGCTACCTGCGAGTCGATGGCTACCCGGACAGTCGCATCGGATTCATTTCACCGCATTCGCACAATTTTTGTGACACCTGTAATCGGGTACGTCTGACCACCGAAGGGCGCCTGCTGCTTTGTCTTGGACACGAGAATTCGCTGGATATGCGCGCCCTGGTCAGGCGTCATCCGGAGCATGACGAGCCGGTCAGCGAGGCTCTGGAACGTGCCCTGCAACACAAGCCGGCGCGGCATGAATTTAGCGTGGGTGGTGAGGTTCAGGTGTTGCGTTTCATGAACGCGACCGGCGGCTAGGATGCGGCCACGGGTCTATTGACGCTGGTCAAAACCTGGTTTGCCTGGCCGGCGTAGGCTTTGTTCCATGCCAGAGCAAAGCCGGAGTTTCCCCATGCTGCCCACTATTCGTTGGGATGCCGATCTGATTCGACGCTACGACCATGCTGGTCCGCGTTATACCTCCTATCCCACCGCCGTGCAGTTTCACGACGGTGTCAAACCGGCAGACTTTCTGCACGCCATCGACGCCTCCCGTGAGGCCGGTCGGCAACTTTCGCTTTACGTACATGTGCCGTTTTGCGCCAACATCTGCTACTACTGCGCCTGCAACAAGGTGATTACCAAAGACCGCAGCCGGTCGCGCGAGTATCTCGCCAGCCTGCAGCGCGAGATGGAGCTGATCAGCGCTCATCTGGGCCCGGATCAGGTCGTTGAGCAGCTGCATTTTGGCGGCGGGACGCCCACCTTTCTCAGCCATCAGGAACTGCGCGAGTTGATGGCCGGGTTGCGCAGTCGGTTCAGCCTGCGTGACGACGATATCGGTGACTACAGTATCGAGATCGACCCCCGTGAGGCCGACTGGGCGACCATGGGGCTGCTGCGCGAGCTGGGCTTCAATCGTGTGAGTTTTGGCGTTCAGGATCTGGACCCGGAAGTGCAGCGTGCGGTCAACCGTCTGCAGACGCTGGAGCAGACCCAGGCCGTGATGGACGCCGCGCGCACGCTTGCCTATCGCTCGATCAACATCGACCTCATTTACGGTTTGCCCAAGCAGACGCCGGAGAGCTTCGCCCGCACCGTTGAGGCGATCATCGCACTCAAGCCTGACCGGCTGTCGGTGTTCAACTACGCGCATCTGCCGGAACGCTTCATGCCCCAGCGCCGGATCAACAGTGCCGATCTGCCTAGCCCCGCGCAAAAGCTGGAAATGTTCGAGAACAGCGTGCGTCAGCTGCTGGCAGCGGGGTATCGCTACATTGGTATGGATCACTTTGCCCTGCCGGACGACAGCCTCAGCATCGCCCAGGAGAACGGCGAGCTGCAGCGCAACTTTCAGGGTTACACCACGCACGGGCATTGCGATCTGATTGGTCTGGGCGTCTCCTCAATCAGTCAGGTCGGTGATTTGTACTGTCAGAACAGCAGCGACCTCAAGGTCTATCAGGAGCGTTTGCAGGCGGATGAGCTGGCGACCCAGCGTGGTCTCGTCTGCCATTCCGACGACATCATTCGGCGGGCGGTTATCAGCCAGCTGATCTGCCATTTCCAGCTGCAGTTCAGCGATATTGAGGCGCGCTTCGGGATCGACTTTCCCGAGTACTTTGCCTCCTGCCTGCCGATGCTTGAGCAGATGGCCCGTGATGGGCTGATCATCCTCACACCTGGCGGGATTCGGGTTATGGCCGCCGGCCGGCTGCTGGTGCGCTCGATTTGCATGCTGTTCGACGCCTATCAGAGTGACACCAGCCAACAGCGCTTCTCGCGCATTATCTAGCTCAACACACGGCGCCCTGCGACGTCAGCAGGGCGAGCGTTTTCGACAGCGTCACCGGCTGTGCTGTCGAGGCGCTCTGGCTGGCGTGTATCGGCGATGAGATGGCAGTCTGCTTGCAGCAAAATGGCATTTCGTCATCTAACCTTGAAAAGACGGTCTGTATCGCCGGAAATCAAGTTTCCGTCTGGCGGGACGACATACAGTTTCAGACCCCCTTTTCGAAGCAAAACCGATGCCTACCAGACTCAGCTTCAATCAGAAGATCCTGCTGGCCGCTTCCCTGGTCGTGATTGCGGCCTTTTCGGCCTTCTCTGTCTATAACGATTACCTGCAACGCAAGACTCTGCAGGCCAATCTGCAGACGTATCTGACCGACGCCGGGACGCTGACGACGGACAATATCAGCAACTGGTTGTCCGGTCGTATTTTGTTGCTGGAGAATCTGGCACAGAATATCCAGAGCGAGAGTCCGGACCGGCTGGTGCCGTTGCTCGAGCAGCGCACGCTGGCTGAAACCTTCGATTTCAGCTACCTCGGTGCCGCCGATGGCGCCTTTACCATGCGGCCTGATTCCGAAATGCCGGCGGACTACGACCCGCGCTCGCGGCCTTGGTTCAAGGGCGCGCGTGAGGCCGGCAGGACCATCCTGACCAGCCCTTACGTCGATGCGGCTACCGGCGCACTGATCATGACTATTGCCACACCGGCAGGGGCGGGCGTGGTTGGCGGCGACCTTAACCTTCAGACCATTTCCCGGATTATTAACGCTCTGGATTTCAATGGCATGGGGTATGCGTTCATGGTCAGCAGTGATGGAACCATTCTGGTGCATCCCAATGCCGACCTGCAGATGAAGACCCTGAGCGAGATCTACCCGCGGAACACACCGCGCATCGAGCGCAGCCTCAGTGAAGCCGAGCTGGATGGTCAGCCGCGCTTACTGACGTTTTTGCCGGTCGTCGGATTACCCGGTGCCGACTGGTACGTCGGCCTGTCGATTGACCGTGACAAGGCTTTCGCCAGCCTTGCCCAGTTTCGCTATTCAGCGCTGCTTGCGGTTATCGTATCGGTGGTGATTATTGTGCTGCTTCTTGGCGTGCTGATGCGCTACCTCCTGCGTCCGCTGGTTTCGCTGGGAGCGGCGCTGGAGAATATCGCCGAGGGCGAGGGTGACCTGACCCGTCGCCTGCCTGTCACCAGCCAGGACGAGTTTGGTCGGTTGGCCAACGCCTTTAACCAATTCGTGCAGCGTATCCACGAGTCAATCAGCCAGGTGGCCAGTACCAGCAGTACGCTGCACGACGTTGCGCGGCAGGTGGTTGATGCCTCCAATGCCAACATGGCCAGCTCTGACGAGCAGTCCAGCCGGACCAACAGCGTGGCGGCGGCTATCAATGAGCTGGGTGCGGCGGCGCAGGAAATAGCCCGCAATGCGGCGGATGCATCCGCGCAGGCCAGTCAGGCGCGCCAGGGAGCGGAGCAGGGATCGGCAGTAGTCAGCCAGTCGATTGCTGCAATGCAGGAACTGTCGGCCAAGATCAGTGAATCGAGCAGAACGATTCAGTCACTCAGCCACAAGACCGAGGACATAGGTCGCATTCTGGAGGTGATTCAAAGTATCTCCGAGCAGACCAACCTGCTGGCGCTGAACGCGGCCATCGAGGCGGCCCGTGCCGGTGAGGCAGGGCGCGGGTTTGCGGTGGTTGCCGATGAGGTGCGCAACCTCGCACACCGCACCCAAAGCTCCGCCCAGGAAATTCACGACATGATCGAGAATCTGCGCACCGACGCCGGTGCAGCGGTCAGCATCATGACCGACAGTCAGCAGTACAGTCAGCACAGCGTCGAGGTAGCGGGGCAAGCCGGCACCCGGCTCAGCGAGATCACCCACGGTATTGGCGATATCGACAACATGAACCAGTCGGTTGCTGCCGCAACCGAGGAACAGACCTCGGTAATTGAAAGTCTCAACGTCGACATCACCGAGATCAACACCCTCAACCAGGAGGGAGTTGATAACCTGCAGGCGACCCTGCGTGCCTGTGCCTCACTCGAGGATCAGGTCACCCGGTTGAGGCAGTTGGTGGGCAGTTTCCGTATCTAGGTTGCCAGCTCGGCAATCGCCTGCCGCAGCCCGTTGTAACCGGTGCAGCGGCAGAGATTGCCGTGCAGGGCCTGTTCGAGCTCAGCGACATCCGCAGCGGGGTTGTGGCGAAGAGCGGCGGTCAAGCTGCTGACAATGCCGGGGGTGCAGTAACCGCACTGCAGCGCGCCGGCATTGACCAGTGCGGCGCTGATGTGCTCGCACAGCGGGTCCTCGCGCAGCCCTTCAATGGTCTTTACCGTGCGCCCCTGCACCTGACAGGCAAGCAGCAGGCAGGCGGGTACGGAGTCTCCATCAACCACGACGCTGCAGGCACCGCAGCGACCTATGCTGCAACCTTCCTTCGGTCCGGTCAGCCCCAGATCCAGGCGCAGTATGTCGAGCAGGCGACGGGCGGCCGGTACTTCGAGCGTCTGCTCCTGGCCATTGACGGTGAAGTGCAGGGTAAAGAAGACGTCGTTCACGGATGTAGCTCCTGCATGGCTGCAAGCAGTGTGGTTGGTTCTACCGGCAGGCGCTCCGGGCGTACGCCGATGGCGTTCTCGATGGCGGCGGTGATGGCCGGGCTTATCGCCTCGATGCCCAGTTCGCCGATACCGCGTACCGGGTAGCTTTCTCCGCCGAGAATGCCTTCTATGACGTCGACCTGTTGCTCGGGAGCGTCGGCCAGTGTCGGGATGAGATAGGCGTCGAGGTTGTCCAGCAGGTACTGACCGTCCTGCATGGGCACGTCCTCAAGCAGCGTCATGCCCATGCCCATGATGGCGGCCCCTTCGATCTGGCCGCGGTAGCTGGGCGGGTGGATAACCCTGCCGCCGGCGGTGATATGGTGCAGTCGCTCGACACGAATCCGCCCCGTCAGCCGGTCGACAGCCACGTGCGCAACGGTGGCGATGAGCAGTTGCAGATAGCGTCCGCGCGGGGTGGCATCCGGGCCGGTCGGGAAGTCGAAATGTACATTCAACGTGACAGGCGTGCCTGCGCCAGCCAGTTGCGGGTAGCTGATGACGAGCTCTCCTGACTGATCCCGCAGTCCGCCGGGGCCGGGTTGCAGCCCCGGTGTTGCCGGTGGTGCCAGACTGGTCAGCAATGCGCGCCATTGCGGCTGCAGGCGGCGCAGGGCCTCCACCGCGATGATGCTGCTGCGTGAGGCGCTGGTCGGGCCGGAGTCGGGGCCGCTGGAGTCGCCCAGACGGATATCCAGATCCTCCGGTGCGCAGTGCAGGTAGTCGCAGGCCAGATTCCGGATTGCTGCAATTACGCCCTGACCGTACTCGATGAAGCCGAATGCCAGTTCGATGCGGCCATCGTCAGTCAGGGTCAGGCGCGCGCCGCCGGCGTCGGGTAACCCGTTACCCAGGCCATTGCCCTGTGCACCCATCGCCATGCCGACGCCGGTCACCCAGCGGCTGTCGTCGGTACTGCTGGCGCTGGCCCACAGGGGGGATTGCAGCGCCGCATCTAGCAGCAGTCGGGGATCGCAGGGCTGCTGCTGGGTCTGGCCCTCGACGCCGGGGTCCTGCGGTGTACGCAGGTTGCGCCGGCGCAGTTCGGCCGGGTGTAAACCGGCGGCGTGGGCCAGCCTGTCCAGCTGGCTTTCTACCGCAAAGGTCGCCTGGTTGCCGCCGAAGCCGCGGAAGGCGCCGGCAACACCATTGTTGGTATGCACCAGTTGACCGCTCACGCGGATATTGGGGATACGGTACAGCGGCGCCGCGGCGTGATCGGTCAGGTTGGTGAGGACCGCAGGACCCAGGGTGGCATAGGCACCGGTGTCGAGTACCGCGTGCAGCTGGTGGGCGAGGATGCGACCCTGCGCGTCACAGCCGGTGTGGGCAACGAGTTCAACCGGATGGCGCTTGATGCCGGCGATGGTCGATTCGCGGCGATCGAAGTGAATGCGTATCGGGCGTCCGGTGCGCAGTGCGAGCAGTCCGGCGGACGGCTGCATGGTCAGCTCGTCCTTGCCGCCGAAACCGCCACCGGTCGCCAGGCCGATTACGCGTACCTTATCCGGCGGCAGGCCGAGAATGCTGGCCAGTTGTTCGCGGTCTCGGTGGGCGCTTTGGCAGCCCACCCGGAAGGTCAGCCCACCGATCTCATCGGGCACCACCACGCCACCCTCGGTCTCCATGAAGACATGCATCTGCCGCGGGGTGCGGTAGTGACCTTCCACCACGAATGCACAGGCGGCGAAGGCTGCCTCGACGTCACCGTGTTCGATCAGGGAGCTGTCCAGCAGATTGCCATTGGGGTGCAGCGCCGGCGCGCCATCGGCCAGTGCCGCGCTCGGGTCATTGACCACCGGTAGCTCGGCGTAGCGCACCTCGATGAGGCTGAGCGCGTGTGCAGCGATCTCGGGCGTATCCGCCGCGACCGCCGCCAGCGCATCGCCGAGGAAGCGCACGTGATCCGTGCAGAATACCGGCTGATCGCGAAATACGATGCCGTAGTTATTGGTGCCGGGAATATCGGCTGCGGTCACCACCGCGTGTACGCCGGGCAGCGTTCGCGCGCGCTCGACGTCGATGCCAAGCAGACGGGCGTGTGGCAAAGCGCTGCGCAGAATGCGGCCATGCAGCAGGCCAGGCCAGTCAAGTTCGTCGGTGGGGTAGCGCAGTTCGCCACGCACCTTCTGGGTGGCGTCAGGGCGCGGCTGCCAGCGCTCGGCGAAGGTGTCGGCGGTAAGAGGGCGTGGCGTGAATGCGGTTGTGTTCATGCGTGGCTCCCGTGCCATTGTGCCTGGACAAGATTGGCCGCTATCTGCAAAAGCGGTTGCTCGGCCAATTCGGGAAGGTCTGCGGCCAGCAGGGGCAGCAGCGTGCGGGTCGTCAGCGGCTGGTCGGCGGTTGCCGCAAGGGCTTGTTCGCAGGCTCGCAGACGACGGGGTCGCAAGCTTGCGCCGCCGGCAGCCAAGCGCAGATCCGGTTGTGGCTGCCATTGCCAGCTGCTGGCGATATTCAGCAGTGGCGGGTTGAATGCGCTGCGGCTGGCCAGCTTTTCCATGTGCAGATGTTGCTGCGGTTGCGGCAGTGGCAGGCGAACCCGGGCTATCAGGGCATGCGCTGGCGGGGCGGTCAGCCAATCGGCCAGCAGTGTTTGTTGATCCGCGCCGTTTTCGTCCAGCCAGTCAAGTCGGGCGTCGAGTACCAGCAGGGTAGGCAGCAGGTCGCCGGCAAAGCCGATATTGCCCGCGAGGGTGGCGATATGCCGAATGCCGGGTGCGCCAATCCCGAGCAGCGCCGTTTCAAGCACGGGCAGCTCTGCACACAGATCCGGATTGCGCGTCAGCTCCGATAGCCGGCTCAAGGCACCAAGGGACCAATGGTCTGCGGCCCGATGGCAGCCGTGCAGTGTGTTTATCGCATTCAGGCTGACCACATGCTCTGGCCACCTGCCGGTTTTGTTCCAGCCGAGTTGCAGCGCGCTGGCTCCGGCCATATAGGGCGCGCTGTGGTATCTGGCGAGTGCACAGGCTTCTTTGGCGCTGGCGGGCATCAGTATCCGTGTCTGACGACGATCTGGGCAGGTACCTGAGGTCACTAGAGTACTCCAATTGACTGGAGCTGCTGGCAATGCAGAAAAGGTGCCATGCCGGCTGCATCGGCTGGCTGTTGCTGCAAATTCCTGTCTGAACGGTCAGTTTTGAGGCTTGGGTTGAAAGAGAGGCTTCTGATCCGTGGTCCGCACTGGACGATGCCGGTGCAGAGGGGGTATTCGGCTTCACCAGGCTGGTGCACTAACGAATATTAGTTCGAATTCCGAAAATGCTGACCTTGTGGTCTGGAAATGAAAGGCACCGCCGGGGAAGCAGATGCAGTGCGGTGCTAGGGGGGCGAATGGCCGCATGACGCCTGCCAGCGTCAACTGGCAAGGCTGTGGCGCGGCGTCAGATTACATTTGCGATTGCAGGTAGTTCTGTTCACCAACCATCTTGATCAGGCGCAGTTGCTGCTCCAGCCAGTAGGCGTGATCCTCTTCGGTATCTGCCAACTGGACTTCAAGTATTTCCCGCGTCTGGTAGTCGCCGACACGCTCGCACAGGGCAATGGCGTTAGCCAGGTTCTCGCGTACCTCATATTCCAGCTTCAGGTCTGACTCGAGCATTTCCTGCACGGTGCTGCCGGGGGTGATGGGCGAGGGCCGCATGTCCGGCTTGCCTTCAAGAAACAGCAGGCGCTTGAGGATAGCGTCGGCGTGCTGGGTTTCTTCTTCCATCTCATGGTTGATGCGCTCGTACAGCTTGGCATAGCCCATGTCTTCGTACAGTCGCGAATGCAGGAAATACTGATCCCGTGCGCCAAGCTCACCTCGCAACAGATCGATAAGACAGCAGACGACGTCCGGATGGCCTTTCATGGCGGGTACTCCACTGACATTAACGTTTGACTGGACATTGTGCCCAAGCGGACCGCTCTTGTCATCCGTTTGTGCAAAAAAAACCAATCATTACAAGGGGTTATTGGTATGTTGGTCGTAGAGAAAAGCATAAGCAGAGGCATTTGCGTACGCGAACTTTTCTCGCCTGACCGGCTTGTGACAATGGAAAGTAAAGCAGAAGGGAGCGAAATTGGAGCGGGTGAAGGGAATCACCCACGGCAACCAACCAATTGATTAATAAAGATTTTTTCTGGTTACCCAAGCCAGAAATGGCCTCTAAGCTTACCACCTCGGCCCTCTTGATGAAAGGCGTACATCCACCGCCGTCTGCTGGCGGCTACCGACAGCCACTGCGATCAGGAAGTGACCGATTTTGCGATCTGCAGTGCCCTTCGCTCGAATCGCTCGGAAACAGAGTTCGCTTGTCCCTGGGGTCTATGCAGGTGCGTCACGATCTCGTAGGGGCCGTCGTCCAGCGCTCGCATGCTGATTCCCCATCCATGGGCGTGCTTGATGCGCGATTGCGCGGATAGCCCGACACCGTAGCCGGCAGAAACCCATAGCGCCATCAGCTCGAAGGAAGTCACGTACTGAAGATTTTGCTGGTCAGCAGGCAGGTGCGAGAGCAGCCGATGATCCAGCAGTGAACACGTCTCAGCCCGCCAGCGAAAGATCGGGTAGTCCTGTAGATCGGCGATGGTGAGCGATGCCTGATCCAGCAAGGGAAACCGCAGCGGCATCGCAACGGCCATGTGCTCAATCCACAAGGGCTGGGTTTGGATGGCCGGATCGCTCGACCCTTGAAGCGACAGCCCTACGTCATAGCGGCCTTCACGGAGTCCATCAAGCAACTCGTCACCAGCAACCTCAAAGAACGCGATGCTGACCTCGGGTTCTTCGGCACGTTGCAGCGCGAGTAGCACCGAAAGCTGCGATGACGATACGCCTGGCGCTATCGCAAGCCTGAGGTGGGCGGGTTGGCTGGTGAGGTTGTCCATGGAGAACCCACAGAAGAGACGAAGCGGGTCAAGGGAAAACCAGCATCATAGTAAAGAGAGAACTTTAACGTCTATATGTTTAACGTGGTTAATTTAAGAGGTTTGTTTGACGCTTCTGTCGATGCAGAAGCTTACTATTCAGCCAGGTCGTCCACCTGGCACACCCACCTATGAATCCGAACCAGCATTAGCTTTCGGGCGGGCCGTGCGTGCCGCTCGCGTCGCGCAAGGCGTCGCTCAAGACGACTTTGCATTTCAGGCTGGAATATCGCGTTCGCACATGGGCAAGATCGAGCGCGGGGAGCATGTGCCTACGCTTCCCCTGATACTGAAAATTGCTACCGCGCTCGGGATCAGCGCCAGCGAGTTGATGGCGGCGACTGAAAAAAACCTCAACTCTGGCAGTGAGCTGCAAGGCTCGCCATAAGCGGCCGCGAACTTCAGTTACGGCCCTTGCCGCCGCATCAATCGCCCGAGTGCTCGCGCAGGCGCGCAATGAACCGCTCCGCCGACACCGGCAAATCCTCGCTGACGGGCCGCAGCAAGTAGGTTGTGATGACTGCGGAATCCATGGCCAGGGGGCGGATCACCACATCGGGGCGCAGGCTCGCCGCGATCCTGGTTGCCCTGATGAAGCCAACGCCGTAGCCTGCACCGACCAGGGTGAGCATCATGTCCAGCGAGGACACGTGCTCGGCGATGTCGGGATCACGCTCCAGCGGTCGCAGGAGCCGCGCCAGTTCACGGTAGTAGCCTTCGTATACCTGTGGGTCGCATAAGACCAGTGGGTAGCTCGCAAGCTGATGCAGCGGAACGGCCTTGTGTGAAAGCAAGGGGTGCCGGGCGGGCACCGCGACCACCAGCGAGTCGTGCCAGAGTGGCTCGGTCAGGATGTCATCGCCGACCTCCGACGTGTGCGCAAACCCGATCGAGAAGTCGCCCGAGCGCAACCCGCGCAACTGCTCGGCCAGCGGCACTTCGGACAGGCGAATCTCGATCTCCGGCTCCTCCTCGCGGCAGCGGGCCAGGAGGGCCGACAGCCGGGGATCGATTGCGCCGTCGGACACTGCAATGCGAAGGCTTCCGCTCAGGCCCGCCGCGACCGCCTGAGCGTTCTCCTGAGCCTGCTTCAGCGCGGCGAACACCCTGCGCACGTCTTGCAGGAAAGTTGCGCCCGCCTCGGTAAGCACCGTACCTCGGCGGTTGCGCACGAAGAGCACCACGCCCAGATCGCCCTCAAGCTCCTTGATGGCGCGGGACAAGGGTGGCTGTTCGATATGAAGGCGCTCGGCGGCCCGTGTGAAGTGCAGCTCCTCTGCGAGAGCCACAAAGCAGCGAAGGTGTCGCAGTTCCATGGGCCATGCTCCTGTTCCATATCAAGGATCTATTCGCACCAGTTTTCGTCCGCGATGGCCTGCTGGATGCACCCCATTCCACGCCGTTCCTGGTGCGCTCCGCTGGGCTGATTGCCTACTCGTCCACGTCAGATCACTCATTTGCGCCTCAAAAAATGGTTATCATAATGCAGCGCACTAGCAAACCAGCTTGGATTTATAGACGTCTTTTCAAGCAGCTCATATACTTTCTGCAGAAATCTGCATAAGCATTCGCTAACCCGAACGAGCCAACCAAGATGCCCCACGAACAGCTTGCCGATCTAACCCAGCCACAGCGTGACCGGCTCGCGTTCGTGGAGTTGCGCGTGCGCTTCATTGGGGAGATGCGCCGCCAGGACTTGGTCGCGCGGTTTGGTATCCAGTCCGCTGCTGCGTCCAGGGACCTGGCGCTGTACAAGGAAATCGCCCCCGGCAACATCGACTACGACGGCAAAGGCAAGTTCTACGTCCTCGGCCCGAGCTTCCAGCCGATCTTCGATTTCCCGCCCGAGCGGGTGTTGTCGTGGCTGACGCAGGGTTTTGGCGACGGTGAACCGATGCGCATCAAAGCCTGGGTGGCCAGCGAGAGCCCGTCCCGGCTCACCCACCCTGACCTGGACATCCTGGCGAGCGTGACTCGTGCCATCCACTACGAATGCCCGATGGGGATCGAGTACCACTCCATCTCCAGTGGCCGCACCGTGCGGGAGATCGTCCCGTTCGCGCTGATCGACAACGGCCTGCGTTGGCACGTCCGCGCCTTCGACCGCAAATCGCAGGAATTCCGGGATTTCGTCATCACCCGGATCAAGCGTCCCGTGGTGCGCAAGGGGCAGCTCGTGGCGCCCCACGAGATGAGCGATCAGGACATTCAATGGACACGGATCGTCGAACTTGAGCTGGTTCCTCACCCGGATCAGCCCCGGCCAGAAATCACTGAAATGGACTACGGCATGCGAGGCGGCGTGTTGCACATGAAACTGCGTGCCGCCACCGCCGGATACATCCTGCGCAAATGGAGTGTGGACTGCTCCCCCGACCATAGCCTGCGCGGCCCTGAGTACCGGCTTTGGTTGAAGGACCACCTCGCCATCTACGGCGTGCGCAATGCAGTGCTGGCGCCGGGGTATGCATCGCCGAGTGCAGAAACGTCGATTGCTGACTGAACGGAAACGACCATGAAGCTGATCCAAAACACCGGAACACAGCGCGTCATCGACTTGATGCAGCCCCACCTCAAGCACGGAACCGACTCGACTGTGTAACGCCTTCGTTCTCTCTCTACGCCTTTGCAGAAATCCGGGAGGCGTTGTCTGCTCTGGATCGAGTTCAATTGATCGTGCCTCCTGACAACGAGGCACTTGAACTCTTGGGTACGGAGAGCGACCGCGCTGCACGCAATCGTCTGCAGGCACGCTGGTTGGCCAATCAATGCGCGAAATGGATCACAGAGAAAGTGGCGCTTCGGCGGGCATCAAAAGGGGTGCCACAGGGAGCTGCCGTTATGCGCGGGCCGGACGGGGCTCCTGCGCAAGTGATTCTGGGTTCTTTTGCCTTCAACACGTCTGGCCTTGGCCTGACGCCGGGCAACCCTCTGAACCTGATTCAGGCATCAGAAACGGTCGACGAAGCCGCGCAGCTCGCCCAATGGTTTGATCACCAGTGGGCAGGCTTGCATGGTGCTGATGCCACCGACTCCAAAGGCCAGCGCAACGAGAGCGAGTCCATCCTTGAAGCACTGCAGGCGCTGGGTGAGCACCGCGATCCCTTCACCATCTACACCTTGATGCTGCACCGCCTGTTTCAGGACAGCGGTGACGAGATGGACGAGGAGCGCATCGTCAAGTCCGCCACCGGCATCCGCAATACCGTGGTGTGGAAAAAGCTCTTCAAGTTCCAGCGCGACGGTGTGGTGGGTGCCATCGACAAGCTGAACCGCTTTGGCGGCTGCATCATCGCCGACAGCGTGGGTCTGGGCAAAACCTTCGGAGCCCTGGCCATCATCAAGTATCACGAACTGCGCAACGACCGCGTGCTGGTGCTGGCGCCCAAGCGCCTGCGCGACAACTGGACGCTCTACAAGGCCAACAACAAGCGCAACATCCTTGCGGCTGATCGGTTCAACTACGACGTGCTCAACCACACCGACCTGTCGCGCGATGGCGGGGTGTCTGGTGACATCGACCTGTCACATGTGAACTGGGGCAACTACGACCTGGTAGTGATCGACGAGTCGCACAACTTCCGCAACAAGGCCACACACAAGGGCAAGGAATCGCGCTACGACCGCCTGATGCGACGCATCATCCGCGAAGGCGTCAAGACCCGCGTGCTCATGCTCTCGGCCACGCCGGTCAACAACCGTCTGGCCGACCTGCGCAACCAGATTGCCTTTGTCACCGAAGGCGATGACGCCGCTCTGCTGGAGCATGGCATCGCCAGTATCGAGGCCACGACCCGCAAGGCGCAGGCGCAATTCAATCGCTGGCTGGCGTTGGACGAAGCTGAAAAGACCCCCAGCCAGTTGGTGGAAATGCTGGGGTTTGACTACTTCACCCTGTTGGATCATCTCACCATTGCCCGCTCCAGGCGGCATGTGGAGAAGTACTACGGCACCAGCGAGACCGGCCGCTTCCCCGACCGACTGCCGCCCATCAACATCAAGGCCGACGTGGACCTTGCGGGCGAATTCCGTGCCATCCGCGACATCAATCAGGAAATCCGCCGACTCACGCTCGCCAGCTACGCGCCGCTGCGCTATGTGCTGCCCCACAAGCAGGCCGCCTACGACGCCAAGTACAGCACCCAGGTGCGTGGCGGCGAAAGTTGCTTCCGTCAGGCGGATCGGGGTATACGGATTTAATGGTTGATGGGGCACCTTCACCCCATCAATCTGATACCACCCTCAGATGGTTGATAGATGGGGTCGCCTCAGAAAACGGAAAATAAAGCACGCTAAGCCGGTTGCAGCGGTCGTAGCGGCCTGAACTTGCCCGCGCCGATCTTGGCGCTGCTGCGCCAGAGGTAATCGCCGGTGAGGTTGATGTGCTCCCAACCGAGCGGCGACAGGTACTGCAACAGCGCGTCATCAACGGCATGGCCGTTGCCACGCAGCGCGTGCGCAGCCCGTTCCAGATAGACCGTGTTCCACAACACGACGGCAGCCGTTACCAGATTGAGGCCGCTAGCCCGGTAGCGCTGCTGCTCGAAACTGCGGTCGCGGATTTCACCCAGGCGGTTGAAAAACACGGCACGGGCCAGTGCGTTGCGCGCCTCGCCCTTGTTCAGCCCGGCATGCACGCGGCGGCGCAGCTCGACGCTTTGCAGCCAGTCCAGGATGAACAGCGTGCGCTCGATGCGCCCCAACTCGCGCAGGGCGACGGCCAGGCCGTTCTGGCGTGGGTAGCTGCCGAGCTTTCGGAGCATCAGGGAGGCCGTCACCGTGCCCTGCTTGATCGAGGTGGCCAGCCGCAGGATTTCGTCCCAATGGGCGCGGACGTGCTTGATGTTGAGCGTGCCGCCGATCATGGGTTTCAGCGCGTCATAGGCGGCGTCGCCCTTCGGGATGTAGAGCTTGGTGTCGCCCAGGTCGCGGATGCGCGGCGCGAAGCGGAAGCCCAGGAGGTGCATCAGGGCGAAGACGTGATCGGTGAAGCCCGCCGTGTCGGTGTAATGCTCCTCGATCCGCAAGTCGGACTCGTGGTACAGCAGGCCGTCGAGCACGTAGGTCGAATCGCGCACGCCGACGTTCACGACCTTGGTGTGAAATGGCGCGTACTGGTCAGAAATGTGGGTGTAGAACGTCCGCCCTGGGCTGCTCCCGTATTTCGGGTTGATGTGGCCGGTGCTCTCGGCCTTGCTGCCCGTGCGGAAGTTCTGGCCGTCCGACGATGATGTGGTGCCGTCGCCCCAATGCTCGGCGAAGGGATGCCGGAACTGCGCGTTGACCAGATCGGCCAGCGCTGCCCCGTAGGTTTCGTCGCGGATGTGCCAGGCTTGCAGCCAAGCCAGCTTGGCGTAGGTCGTGCCGGGGCAGGACTCCGCCATCTTGGTCAGGCCCAGGTTGATCGCGTCGGCCAGGATCGTGGTCAGCAACAGATTCTTGTCCTTGGCCAGGTCGCCCGATTTCAGGTGCGTGAAGTGCCGGGTGAAGCCCGTCCATTCGTCCACCTCCAGTAGTAGTTCGGTGATCTTGACGTGCGGCAGGATCATCGCCGCTGAAACCGGCCTGGAGCCCCATACAGTCAGTGACGGCGAGCGCGTCAGCGGCGTCTACCGTCGCAGCGTGATGCTGGCCAGCGGGCGTTTTGCGATGCTCGATGATGGCAAGGGTTTCAGCCTGGTGCCCTGGAAGGCGGTGATTGAGCAACGGCTAGGTAGCACCCTCGCAGCGACTGTCCGTGCGGGACATGTGACCTGGGAAATCGGGAGGCAACGTGGCCCCACAGTTTCATAAGGCGAGTCGGTCCCCTCGGTACGGTGGCGATGCTGGGCGCTGAAATGTGTTGCCGCTTTTCCCCGGTTCTTGGTAACATGACGAAATTATGCATACTTTTATCAGACATAGGCTCATGGTGGTGGCGTTGCTGCTTGCAACGTTCGTTGCCATATCTGTGGCTGACATGTTTCTGTGTGCATCCGAGAGCGTAGATGCTCACTATGTCATGGCGGATTCTCACGATGAGAGTGTGGATAGCCAGAGCAATGGTTCCGACTCAGACAGTGGTCATGACGCCTGTAGCCATGGGCATTGTCACCATATCTACGCTCACATTCCCCCGGGCACGGCCCCCAAAACCGAGTCCCTCAATTCGGCGCATCAGTGGCCAGCCAGTGATGCCCTTGCGTCTCGCACTCCTGACGGGTTGATGCGCCCACCCAAAGCCTGACGACTCCCGGCTGCACCCTTCGTGCGGCCGTTTCGTCAACTCATTCAGCTTTGGGAGTTTCCTCATGTTCACGTCGTTCAGTCGACCGCAGTGGGCGGTTGGCTTTGCTGTGGCTGTTACAGCGGTCTTATTCGCATTACCTTCTCGGGCCGAGCCGGCTCCGCCCTATGAAGCATTGATCGAGAGCCTCGATCGCATCCCCATCACGGTTGAAGCGGAGGCGTTGCTCGACGCTGCCAATGCGCGCGCGCAACAGGCGCGGGCTTTGCCCAATCCCTCTGTCTCCGTGGAAACCGAAAACGTTTACGGTCGCGGTCCCTTTTCCGGCTACGACGCTGCGGAATCAACATTCTCCATCAATCAGCCATTGGAGCTGTGGGGCCAGCGAGGCGCACGTATCGGTGCCGCACAGGCGGAAGCTAAGGTCGCGGCGCTGCGGCGTGATCAAACACAGTGGACGGTCGCTGGCAGTCTTGCGCTGATCTATTCCGAAGCGGAAGCGGCTTCCCTGCAATATGAACTGGCTGTCGAGGCGCTGGAACTGACGGAAGCGGACGCGAACGCAGTCATGCTGCTGATCGAAGAAGGTCGGGAACCCTCACTGCGCGGCATCCAGGCGAACAGCGAAGTTGAATCTGCCCGTGCTGCAGTGGACGAAGCGCGGGCAAACCGCGATGCCGCATTTGCCAGACTGACTGCTGCCGCGATGCTGGTCCAGCCAGTGACCGCCATCGAACCCAGTCTATTGAACCGCTCCCCTGATGCCTCCTTTCAGGCCATGGGCAATCCTCTCACCGTTCAGATTGCCGAGGCAGAACTGGAGGCCGCGAGTAAATCGGTGAGTGTCGAGCGGTTGCGTGCGCGTCCTGCGGTAAGCGCGTCGCTTGGTGTGCGGAGGTTCCAGGAATACGACACGGAGGCATTCACCTTCGGCATCAATGTATCTCTCCCCTTGTTCGACAGAAACAAGGGCGCGATCAGTGCTGCCCGTGCAGAGGAACGTGCCGCAGCAGCCAGGTTGACCACGGCAAAGCTGCAAACCCAGGCGAATCGCAGTGCTGCCCAAGCCCGTCTTGATGCGTCCATTACCCGCATACGTGCTGCCGACAAAGGCGTTGCTTCGGCGGAGGAAGCCTACCAACTCGCGCGTGCGGGGTTCGACGCCGGGCGTATCTCGCAACTGGAGCTGCGCAGTATCCGATCGGCTCTGATCAGTGCACGTAATACGGCCGTCAATGCGCGGTTAGCGCGCGTCCGCGCGGAAGTTGAACTCGCAGGCCTTGATGACCGCGCTCCATTCTGAGGAAGCATTCATGAACTCAACCAAAAACCGGCTCCTCATTGGAGCAGCTTTACTGATCGCCCTAGGGCTTGGCTTCGGCGTCGCCCAATTCGTGCCGCATGCGGAGCATGAAGCGCAGGCCGAGGATGGTGATCATGCCTTTCATGACGAGGGTCATGAAGAAGATGGAGGACACGATGACCACGACGAACACGAGGGAGAGTCGACAGAAGAAGGTGTCGTCGCACTGACGGAACAGCAGATCAAGGCGTCGGGCATCGGTATCGTCAACGTCAGCCGTGGCGGAGGGAATGAATATCGACTGTCAGGCCGCGTTGAACCGGCGGTTGACGCCAAGGCCATTGTCGCCGCGGTCACCAGCGGCCGGGTTGAACAGATTCTCGTTGCTACCGGTGCCTCAGTAGAGGTGGGCCAATCGCTGGCGATCATCGTCAGCGGCGAAGCCGCCACATTGCGTGCCAACGCCGATGCCGCGGTGGCAGAGGCGGAGGCAGCGCGACTTGTCTATCAACGGGACCTGAATCTCGTTGCGCAAGGCATCGTCGCCCGCCAGGAGATGGAGGCATCCCGGGCACGGTCTCTTGCCGCCGACGCAGCGGCGAGGGCAGCGCAGGCGCAAGTCGCCGCCAGTGGATCACCTGATACCTCGGGGCGGCTCACCATCAACAGCCCGATTGCCGGCATCGTCAGCGCCGTGAATATCACCCCCGGTGGGGTTGTGGCGGCCGGCGGCGCTGTGGCGGAAATCGCAGACCCGGCCCGGGTGGAACTGGTGTTCAACGCGCCTCCGGCGCTGGCATCTGCAGTCACCACGGAAACCCGCATCCAAGTGACGGGAACATCCCGCAACTTTGACGCTGTCGTGGTCGGCGTTGCCGCCAATGCCCGCGAACAAAGTGGTGCAACGGTTATCCGAGCGCGATCAACTGCCGGCGATCTGCCGCCAGCCGGTTCACCGATAACGGCCATTGTCGTGACGGACACACAGGAAGCCGGACTCACCGTACCTGCCGATGCCGTGCAAACGGTGGAAGGGCAATCCGTCGTATTCGTGGTTGAGGACAGCGGCTTTCGCGCTACGCCGGTGCTTGTCGGTCGGCGTGCGGGTGGGTTCATTGAAATCCTCAATGGCCTGTCCGGTAATGAACGCATTGCTGGCACCAATGCCTTTCTGTTGAAAGCCGAACTCGCCAAGGGCGAGGCCGAGCACGGTCACTGAGGCGAAGCCCATGTTCAAAATGATTATTGAGAAATCAGTTCAGTTTCGCTGGGCTGTGGTGTTCGCCGCGACGCTCGTCATGGCCTACGGGTTGTTTCAGCTCAGCAGGCTTCCCATCGATGCCGTTCCGGACATTACCAATCGTCAGGTGCAGATCAATACCGTCGCACCTGCGCTGGCGCCCGCGCAAATCGAGCGCCAAGTGACCTATCCGCTCGAAACCGCACTCGCCGGGATACCGGGGTTGACCAGCACGCGCTCCATATCGCGCAATGGGTTTTCACAGGTCACCGCCATCTTCACTGACCAGACCGACATTTACTTCGCGCGTCAGCAAGTGGGCGAGCGCATGCGTGAGGTAGAGGAAGATCTGCCGGAAGGGGTGACACCGATGATGTCACCTGTCACTACGGGACTCGGCGAAGTCCTGATGTGGACGGTGGATTTCACCCCATTCGACCCGGATAAAACCGCTTCCCCCGGCGAGCCAGGCTGGCAGGCGAACGAAATCTATCTGACGCCGGAAGGCGAGCGGCTCACGACGGCCGAAGAGCGCGCCACCTACCTCAGAACGGTCCAGGACTGGATCATCGCGCCGCTGATGCGCTCAGCACCAGGGCTTGCCGGCGTCGATACGATCGGAGGTTACGTCAAGGAGTACGCGGTCAGGCCCAACGCCGAGCAACTGGCGGCCTATGGGCTTGGGCTTGGCGATCTCGTGCTAGCACTTGAACGCTCCAACATTCAGGCAGGCGCAGGTTTCATTCAGCGTGCGGGTGAAGGTTTGATCGTCCGTGCCGATGCGCTCGCGCTAACCGTTGACGATCTGGCGCAGGCGCCGATCACCCGGCGCGACGGCCTCGTCATCCGCGTCGCCGATGTGGCGAGCGTAGGTTTGGGCCGCGCACCGCGCTTGGGCGCGGCGACGCGCAATGGTCACGAAGCGGTACTCGGCACAGCCTTGATGATCGCCGGCGGCAACAGCCGCACGGTCGCACAGGCAGCAGCGGAGCGCCTTGTCGAAGTCAACCGCTCGCTGCCGCCAGACATTGTCGCCGAGCCTGTACTGAACCGCAGCGAACTGGTCAATGCAACGATCAAGACGGTGGCGAAGAATTTGACCGAAGGCGCATTGCTGGTCATCGCCGTGCTGTTCTTGCTGCTGGGCAACCTACGTGCGGCCGCCATCACCGCACTGATCATCCCATTGTCCTTTCTGTTCGCGGTCATCGGCATGAACCGCTTCGGGATCAGCGGCAACCTGATGAGTCTTGGCGCACTCGATTTCGGCATTCTTGTCGATGGTGCCGTGATCGTGATCGAAGCAACCTTGCTCATGCTCGGTCAGAGACGTGCCGAACTGGGTCGCGTCCTGTCGCCGGTCGAGCGGTTGAACGTGGCCGCTCAGGCTGCGCGCAAGATGGTTCGCCCAGCCGCATTCGGTCAGGTCATCATCCTGCTGGTATTTGCCCCCATCCTCACCCTGGAGGGCGTGGAAGGTAAGACCTTCCAGCCCATGGCGGCAACGCTCATGCTGGCGCTGGTCGGCGCATTCATTTTTTCGTTCACCTTCGTACCGGCAATGGCCGCCCTGTTCGTGCGTGAGCCCAAAATGCAGGGTGACGAGCATGGCCGTTCGGATGATGGCGAGCACGAAACCCGTCTTATCCGCTTCGTGCGTGCCAAGGTTGAACCGGTCATTCGCCGAGTGGTGATGCGGCCGCGAGCGGTATTCGCCGGTGCTGTTCTCATGCTGGCGATCGGATTGACGGCTTTCGTTTCATTGGGACGAGAGTTCATGCCGACGCTCGATGAAGGCAACCTGGCCATGCAGGCGCTGCGGGTGCCTTCGACTTCCCTGGAGCAATCGCTGTCGATGCAGCTTGCCTTGGAGAGGGCTTTGGCGAATGAGCCGGAAGTCAAAACCATCTTCTCGCGCACGGGCACCGCCGAAGCGGCCATCGACCCGATGCCCACCAACATTTCGGACAGTGTCATCGTGCTCCATCCCCGCGCCGAGTGGCCGGATGGATCACTGGACAAGGAAGCACTGATCCAGCGCTTCGAATCGCTGGTGAGTGATCAGATCGGTAACGCATTCGAATTCAGTCAACCCATCGAACTGCGTTTCAACGAACTGATTTCAGGCGTGAGGACCGACCTGGCTGTCATGGTTTTTGGTGACGACTTCGACATCCTGCAGAGAACGGCGGATCAGATCGCGCTCAAGCTACGCGGCATCCCGGGGGCTGCGGACGTGCGTGTGGAGCAGGTCTCTGGACTGCCTACGCTCACGGTCCAGATCGATCACGCGGCCGCAGCCCAGTATGGATTGAGCGCCGCCGATGTCAGTGAGGCCGTGGCCACCGGTATCGGTGGAACATCCGCTGGCAAGATCTTCGAGGGCGACCGCCGCTTCGACGTCGTGATTCGGCTGGAAGAAGTCGCCCGAAATGATCCTGCGCAACTGGCGGCCCTGCCCATCGTTGCAGCTGATGGCACCGTGGTGCCTTTGTCGTCGGTGGCGCGTATCGACGTACGCGAAGGGCCCAACCAGATCAGTCGCAACAATGGCAGTCGCCGCATCGTGGTGCAGTCCAATGTACGCGGTCGGGATCTGGGTGGGTTCGTGCAGGAGGCTCAGACCGCCGTGGCAGATGTGCCGCTTCCCGCAGGTGTCTATCTGACCTGGGGCGGCCAGTTCGAGAATCTGCAGCGTGCCGAGGCGCGCTTGATGATGGTGGTTCCGGTCGTGTTTCTGCTGATCGGAAGTCTGCTGTACATGGCGTTGGGCACCATCCGTGAAGCCGCGCTTGTCTTTGTCTGCGTGCCCTTGGCTTTGGTGGGTGGCGCATTGGCACTGCTGCTGCGTGGTATGCCGTTCTCCGTATCGGCAGCCGTGGGCTTCATCGCGGTGTCGGGTGTGGCCACGCTCAATGGCTTGGTGCTGATGCAGGCGATTCGTGAGCGTCTGACGGCTGGTGACCTGCCTCTGGAGGCCGCTGCCGCTGGCGCGTCGAGCCGCCTTCGCGCCGTGCTGACGACGGCACTGGTGGCCATCGTCGGCTTCATCCCCATGGCGATAGCGACAGGGTCCGGGGCCGAAGTACAGAAGCCGCTCGCCACCGTCGTTATCGGGGGATTGATCACCGCCACCGTGTTGACCTTGATGGTGCTGCCCACCTTCGCTGCTCGTGCGGTGAAGCCGGAAGAAACGGGGAGCGGCAGAGCATGACGAGCAAACTACATCCGGTTTCTTATCCCGCTCAAACATCAAGATGTCGAGAAGGCTGGCAACGACTCTGGTCCAGATTTCCTCATTTTCTGGTGGCGGGCGGAATTTCCACAGCCGTGCATTGGAGCGCGATGTCGGGCCTGATGGCCTGGGATATCCCCGCCTTATGGGCAAGTTCCGTGGGCGCTGCGGCCGGAGCGTTAACGAACTACTGGCTGCAGAAAGGCTATGTGTTTCGTTGCGTCAAGTCGCATGAACGTGTCGTGCTCCTCTATTTGGCATCCGTGGTCGGTTCTTGGGTCGCTAACCTGATACTGCTCGGGATTTTGTATCAATGGGCCGGAGTAAACATCGCCTACGCTCAGCTGATGACGACCTCGCTGGTTTGCCTGATGAACTTTCAGGTTCAGAGGAGGGTTTTCTCGTGAACCTTTCTCGTCTTCCATCGAACGGCCCCGTCCTATCCGTTGTCATTCCGGTCTTCAATGAGAAGCCCGTTCTTCCCCGCTTGTACGAGCGACTGCATAAGGCCCTCGACTCACTGGATTTCCAGTACGAGATCGTCTTTGTCGATGATGGCAGTACTGACGACAGCCATAGGTACCTTGCCGGGTTGGCCTACACCTATCCGTGGGTTCGTTTGGTAAAGCTCAGTCGGAATTTTGGCAAGGAGGCCGCGACAACAGCCGGCCTGGACCATGCGCTAGGGCACGCCGTGATCATCATGGACGCCGACCTTCAGGATCCACCTGAACTCATTCCGCTCATGGTTGAGGCTTGGCGCAGCGGGATGGATATCGTCCTGATGCGGCGTCGTTCCAGGAATGGGGAAGGTGCCCTGAAACGCTTCTGTGCCTACATGTTCTATCGACTGCTATGTCGATTGAGCGATGTGACCATTCCCGAGGATGTTGGCGATTTCAGGCTGATGAGTCGTCGCGCCATTGACGCCCTGGGGCGCCTGCGCGAAAGAAACCGCTACATGAAAGGACTATTCGCCTGGATCGGTTTGCCAACGAAGATCATATCGTTCGACCGAGACCCCCGCGCTGCCGGAGACAGTAAATGGAATTTCGTTGGACTGATGCGTCTGGCAATGGAGGGGCTCACTTCCTTTTCAGTGTCTCCACTTCGCTGCGTGACCTTTCTGGGCTTGCTGACCGCATTGGGAAGCGCCATGTACGGTGCGTTGATCGTCGCCAAAACACTGATCATCGGGTCGGACGTTTCCGGATATCCCTCGCTTATGGCGGTGATGACTTTTATCGGTGGTATCCAGCTGCTTTCGATCGGCTTGGTTGGTGAGTATGTAGGGCGTATTTATCTGGAATCAAAGCAGCGTCCGATTTACTTGGTCGAGGAGGTCTGTGAATTACCACATGATGATGCAGCTCTGTCGAGGAGAGAGGAATGATGAGCCATCCATGGTACGAACGCCGTTTTATATGGTTGTTCTTTCTTATACTTGCGCTACAACTTTTCGGTATGGTGTTGATCCCGTTTTCGGGAACATCTGAACCTCGGTACGCCGAAATTGCCAGAATGATGGCGGAAAGTGGCGACTGGATAACACCTTGGTTCGAGCCTGGCGTGCCTTTCTGGGGAAAGCCGCCTCTCTCTTTCTGGGTACAGGCGCTATCAATTCGATTGTTTGGTCTGGATGAATGGGCCGTACGCTTTCCCTCATTGCTAGCATTTCTCGCCATCCTTGCAGTCATCCACACAGTGGCTCGCAGGTATGCGGGCCTACGAGCAGCGTTTTGGGCGGTTATCGTTTACGCATCCTGTGCGTTGCCCTACATAGCCGGTATTGCAGTTCTGACAGATCCCTTCTTGGCACTGGGTACCACACTCTGCATGGCTGGATTTGTGTTGGGTCAATGGTATTGGCGAGCTTTGGGATTCGTAGGCTTGGCAATCGGTCTTCTCGCCAAAGGGCCATTGGCTGGTGTGCTTGTGGTGGGATCGATCGCCACAGGCTGGCTCATCTGCCGCCAATGTCAGTGGTCTCGTATTTCTGGAAAGTCCTGGCTCTGTGGAATAGCGCTTGTTATAGCGCTGGTCCTCCCGTGGTATGTGCTGGCTGAGCTAAAAACACCGGGCTTCCTTAACTATTTCCTGCTCGGCGAGCATGTTCTGCGTTACCTCGATCCAGGTTGGCAGGGTGACCTCTACGGGACGGCACATATACGGCCCTATGGCAGCATCTGGGCTTTTTGGCTCGTGGCGACCTTTCCATGGGGGATCCTAGCGTTCGCAGCTCTGTTGTTCGTAGCAGGCAGCCGTGGCGGTCGTCAGTTATTGAGAAGGGCCCTGGCTGACCCTTTCACCGCGTACCTGCTGGGATGGTCGGTTTTCGCATTATTACTTTTCACTTTTGCCAGCAATCTGCTATGGACCTATGTATTGCCCGCTATCCCAGCGTTTTCGATTCTGATGGGGAGGGCGTTGTCTGCCTGGCAAGAGGGACAACTGAAGTCGTTTTCAGTGCCCCCTCGATATGTGACTGCAACACTCGCTTCGCTGGTGCCAACCGTGACGCTGGTTGCGTCGCTGACAGCCGTGCTGCAGCCGAATCTGATCAATACCGAAAGAGAATTAGTGCGATACGTGCAGGATGCGTCCGGCGCGAATGCCAATTTTTGGTACATCGATAGCAGGCCGTTTTCCGCACGCTACTACTCAAGGGGGATGGCAGAGCTGGTGTCCATCGAGCAAGTGAGTGCTCGACTGAGGCACATGAACGGCGATGTCTATATGGCAGTTACCAAAAGACAATTCGATCAAATACAGCACCGACTACCGTCTTCCAGCCAGAGGGCGAACATAGAGAGCAAGAAATATGTCCTTGTCAGAATTCCCGGAGGCAGTGGAAAAATGCGATTGGGAGAGAAGCCATGACAAAAAAACTACAGATCGATCTTCCCATTCTGCTGCCAGATATTGCGCACGATGCTGACGCCTGTGTACAGCGTCTTCTCGTTGAGTTGCGAGCACAACAGGGGGTGGAAAACGTTCATATCCGCAGCGGCACCAACAATCAGACGCATGAGGTATGCATTCATTATGCCTCCGACGAGCTATCGCTCGCGCGTATCCGCGAACTCGTTGAAGCTGCCGGTGCACGCATTACCCAGCAATACGGCCATCTGATCTGGCAGGTCGAGGGTGTCACACACCAGCGGCTTGCGCGCACCTTGACCAAACGACTTCTCTCCATGCCAGGCGTATTGGAAGCAGAAGTCAGTATTGGGGGTGTGGTGCGAGTGGAATTAGATAGGGAAAGAATCTCAGAGAATGACATTCGTGACGCGCTCGCGGAAGTTGGTGTCAACCGAAAGCCCAAAGCCCTTCCGCATGAAAGGGGCAGCGATCAACACCCGGAGGGTGACGGGGATGCTCACCGTCACGCCGGTATCTTTGGCGAAAACAGTGAACTGATATTCTCCCTGCTGTGCGGAGGACTTCTTGCCACCGGCTTCGCGTTGGACAAGTGGGCGCCCGTCACAGATTGGTTCGCCGTCGCCAACTATCTCGGTGCCTACTTCTTTGGTGGTTTCTATACCGTCAGAGAAGCGGTTCAGAACCTGAAGCTCAAACGCTTCGAGATCGACACGCTGATGCTGGTCGCCGCCGCTGGTGCGGCAGCGCTCGGTGCTTGGGCCGAAGGCGCCCTGCTGTTGTTCCTGTTCAGCCTGGGCCATTCGCTGGAGCACTACGCCATGGGCCGGGCCAAGCGGGCGATTGAAGCCCTGGCCGAACTCGCGCCGGAGACCGCCCGTGTCCGCCGCGACGGCGAGGTCAGGGAAATAGGCGTGCAGGAACTGGTTCTGGGTGACTTGGTGCTCGTGCGGCCCAACGAACGTTTGCCAGCCGACGGTTTCGTGGTGTCCGGCGAAACCAGCATCAACCAGGCCCCGGTCACTGGAGAAAGCGTGCCCGTCGATAAACGCCCGGTTCCCGACCCGGCGCAGGCCAATATCCGGCCTGATCTTTTGGACGCGGCGCATCGCGTGTTTGCCGGCACCATTAACGGTGCCGGCGCGATAGACATCGCCGTGACCAAACTTGCCTCGGAAAGCGCGCTGGCCCGCGTGGTCAAAATGGTCAGCGAAGCCGAGACGCGGCAATCTCCCACGCAGCGACTCACTGACCGCTTCGAACGCGTCTTCGTGCCGGCCGTACTGGCTACATCCTTCCTGCTCTTGTTCGCCTGGGTTGTAGTAGACGAGCCGTTCCGGGACAGTTTCTACCGCGCCATGGCCGTACTGGTAGCGGCCAGCCCGTGTGCGCTCGCCATAGCAACGCCGAGCGCCATCTTGTCTGGCGTCGCGCGCGCTGCTCGTGGCGGTGTACTGATAAAAGGTGGAGCCCCGCTTGAGAAGCTCGGTTCGCTTGATGCCCTGGCCTTCGACAAGACCGGCACCTTGACCGAAGGACGGCCACGTATCACCGATGTCCTGCCAGCACCGGGCGTCAACGAGACCGAGCTACTGGCCACGGCAGTTGCCGTCGAAGCGCTGAGCGATCATCCCTTGGCGCGGGCCATCGCACAGGATGGCGTGGAGCGCCTTGGCAGCACGACGCTTCCCGTTGCATCCGGGCTTCGTAGCCTCACCGGCAAAGGGGTGATCGCCGAGATCGAGGGACATGCCGTGGAAATCGGCAAGGCGGAAATGTTCGGCAGCGACAGGATACCCGCCTTGACGGAGCCGGTCGCCGAGGCGGTCGAACGGCTCCGCATCGAGGGGCGCACCACCATGGCGGTACGCCGCGCAGGTCGTGATCTCGGGGTCATCGGTTTGATGGATACGCCACGCGCAACGGCGCGGCCGGCGCTCGAACGCCTGCGTGCCATCGGTATCAATCGCATGATCATGATTTCTGGCGACAACCAACGCGTCGCCGATGCCGTCGCCAAGCACGTTGGCTTGGACGAGGCATGGGGTGATCTGATGCCGGAGGACAAGGTAGAGGCCATCAAAAAGCTGCGCGACACCACTGAGGTCGCGATGGTGGGAGATGGTGTGAATGATGCGCCCGCCATGGCCCATGCGACAGTCGGCATCGCCATGGGGGCGGCCGGCTCGGACGTGGCGTTGGAGACTGCCGACGTTGCCTTGATGGCGGACGATCTTTCGCACCTGCCGTTTGCGGTCGAACTCAGTCGACGCACCCGGAAGATCATCCGCCAGAACCTCTTCATCAGTCTTGGCGTTGTGGCGATTCTGGTCCCGGCAACGATTCTCGGTCTGGGAATTGGTCCCGCCGTCGCAGCCCATGAAGGTTCAACTTTGGTAGTAGTGTTCAACGCACTTCGGTTGCTCGCCTATAAAGAGCGTGAATATAAACCTGAAGGTTAAGAAAGGAGGTGTTGATTGAGTTGGTGCTAAAAAATGGACTTGCGTCATCTTCGATGTTTCATCGCCGTTGCTGAGGAGCTTCACTTCGCTCGTGCAGCCGAGCGGCTACACATTGAGCAGTCCCCGCTTTCACGCGCCATCAAGGAGCTGGAGGAAGATCTGGGTGTTCGCCTTTTCGACCGAACAACGCGCAGTACGCGATTGACCCGTGCAGGCCAGGTATTTCTGGAGCATGTTCCGCGCGTATTTTCTGCTCTTGAACAGGCAAGCAACAGTATCAGAGCTGTTGCCGCTGGCTATCAGGACCAACTGCGAGTTGCCTTGTCCGACGGGATCACCCCGCCACGCTTGAGCGCCTTGCTTGCCCAGTGTCGACAGGACGATCCAGATATCGAGATCCGCCTGTTCGAGATTCCGCTATCGCAGCAAATCCGGGGGTTGAACGACGAACTATACGATGTCGGCTTCGCGCAGTCGGCCGACGTTGGAGATGGCATTGTGGCCGAAGCGGCATGGAGCGATCCACTGGTGGTTGTAATGCCGGCACGGCACCCTCTGCTGGTTCATAAACGCATTCCATTGGACGAAGTGCTGCGCTATCCACTTGTGATGTGTGATCCGCAGTCCTGTGAGGGCTATGGGCTGTCCAACATCAAGCTCTTCTCCCGTGTGAAAATCAACATCCAGAAACCCTCAGGCGACCGCACCCCCGATCTGCTCTACGCGCTGCGCCTGTACCTCACTGGTGACGATGGTGCGAACGCTATTCACATATCTAGCAGCCTGTTGAAATTCGCCGCGATGATTACGTCCACTGCTTCTGGCAGCAGCGGTCGCGCTCGTTTACTTCCCGTTTAGGGCGCCAATCGATGGAAATAGCCCGATTTGGCGTGCTCCAGGCGCACCTTCCCCGTCA